>CAZERB010000059.1:0-6198 GCA_964514645.1 uncultured Anaerolineales bacterium | reverse complement strand
CCAGTTCTCCTGTGGCCTTTAAGCCCCCGCCATGTTTTGTGGCGCCTATATGGGCCTGCAATTCAAAGTAGTAAGAGTCTGGTTCTGAAACCCCTTCTGGTGATAATTTATCCCTCCTATGGTCCATTTGAACCCCCCATATCAACTGATGACCTATTCAACTCTATTATACCATTTGCACACATTTTAGGCCGGGTATGGCCTGTCCTGGCTGATGTGGGCCAGGGGAATCCGATCTACTGTCGCCTAACCGTGATTTGACGAAGAACCGCCAGGTAGTAACCGATTGACAAACGCAATCCCTTTTGGCATTATTCAGGGCGAGATCACACATGGCGTAGTTATCGGCCATCGCCCAAAGTGAGCACACCGTAATAATGATAAGGGCTATGATTAGCTACGATCTTTGTCTCGCATGGAACTGGGAATACGACGCTGACTTTGTTATGCTAGTTGATATGGCCTGCCAGTCACAAGGGCTATCACTGCTACAAATTACTCCCGAGAACCTTTGGGATGTGCTGCACTCCCTTGTGGACAACCGGATTACCTTCCGGGCTTTTTTCGATCGGGCTTCCGATGCCGACGTGCGTTTTATTCCTGTCGTCCAATGGGCCCGGGATCACGCCGTCTATCGCATCAATCCTCATGAGCGAGCGTCCCGTACCTGGGACAAGGCCGCTATGCATCTGGCCCTCACTAGCGCTGGTCTGCACACGCCCTACACCATCATCCTTCCGCCCTATGAGGAACAACCTATCCCCCCGCAAACGGATCTGAGCCCGCTGGGTGATAGATTCACCATTAAACCTGCACACGGCGGTGGTAGCGAAGGAGTGGTCATAGAAGCCAACTCATGGAGCCAGGTACTTGTTGCCCGGCAAGAATACCCCACCGATAAATACTTGTTGCAGGCCCATATCGTTCCGGCTAGGCTTGGCTCCCGTACGGCATGGTTTCGGGTTATCTCTTGCGCTGGGCAGGTTTACCCATGCTGGTGGGACACCAGCACCCACATCTATACTCTCGTCACCTTTGCCGAGGAAAGTCGCTACTGCCTCACTCCATTGCGCCACATAACCGCTTCCATTGCCCGCGTCTGCGGGCTCGAACTTTTTTCTACCGAGATCGCCTTAACCCCTAATGGCCTTTTCCTCGTGGTAGATTACGTTAATGATCAGATTGATCTACGTTTGCAATCGAAAGCCTTGGATGGTGTCCCCGACGATATTGAGTATGATATTGCTCGACGTCTGGTGGCGCTCGTGAGGGCCCATTGTCCTCTCTCACCAGGCGCTAAAGATGTATCTCCTTGATCCATCCGGTGGCTTTTTGAGTATCAGGGGGCCATGCCCAGAGCATGGTTTCTTCGTCTAACGATGATTTGACGAAGGGCAGACAGGTACAACCCCTGGACAAACGCAACCTTTTGTGGCATTCTCAGGAGTGAGTTTGCATCTCTGACAAGCAACAGCCTCACCTTGTTTTGGCGGAAGGAGGGTCAAAATGTGCGAGTTTTGCACCAAGCACGGGGAGGGAAAGAAGTGGTACCTTCAAATGAAGAACTATGCGGAGGAATTGCTCCATGAGGAACTTTCTTCCGCCCAAAAGGAGATCGTTAAGGCCACGACCCGCCTCGACTGGAACAATCGCTTCTTCGAGAACTTCGTGATGCCGGCGATCAGTGGTGTATCTGCAACACGAAACTATGCAACAGGTGCTCCGCTATCTGCCGAGCCTCCCAAGGTTCAACGCACCGAGGATGAGGTTGTGGCAGATCGGAAAGTCATGCATTTCGGTCAGGTACTGCCGATCGAGGACGTTGAAGAAGTGGTAGATATGGTGGACTCTATCACGAGAATGCCTTGCGGATGCCGGTTCATTTCGACAGGGAAGACGGATAAACGATACTGTTTTGGCTTAGGGGTAGACAAATGGGGCATATTAGGCAAGTTCCCTGACGCTGCTTCGTCGCTGGAAGTGCTAGAGAAGGAAGAGGCCAAGAGGATCTTGCGTGCGTACGATGAGGAAGGGCTGATGCACACTATTTGGACGGGCGTAACCCCTTATCTTGTGGGCGTATGTAACTGTGATCGTGATTGTGGGGCCTACAGGGGGTACATTGAGAAGGGAAGTGCTCCCTCTTTCTTCCGAGCAGAATACATCTGTCAAGTAGATTGGGATTTCTGCACGGGGTGTAAGTCTTGTATGAGTCAATGTCAGTTCGGCGCCCAGTTCTACTCATCTGCACTTTCCAAAGTCTATATCGATCCCACTAAGTGTTTCGGATGCGGCGTGTGTAGGGCAGCATGCCCAACCGAGGCCATTGCGCTTCTTCCGAGGCAGGAGGTTCCCGAGGCTGCGAATGTTTGGCTAAGGTAGGGGAAATCGGCGAGAAATGGTGACGGACCACTTTGAGATTCTGAACAACTTTATGGGTGTTGGTGAACCCTCAGGTGGTATTTGGTTTGTCGGGCTGGAGGAGGCCTATCAGTGGAACAAAGATGTGGAGAAGGATAAGAAAGACTACGAAAGGTACAAGGATAGGCATTTTTGTATCGAGGCTGGTGAAATAGAGGCAAGTGCTAAAAGATATGGTAAAAGATTTACAAAGATATACGATATTATGAGCAAGATTCTCGTAGGGTTACAGAATGATCCAGATGGACGCGATGGTTGGAAAAGGTATCGGGATAACATTCTTTTCCAGAAGGGGAGTGGAGTTTTTCAGGCCAATTTGTATCCGTTGGGTAAAAAACGTTTGGATGAATGGCCATCTCACTACGAAAAGATTTTCGGGCTTGGAAAGAGTGACATCAAGAAGTATCTTTCACTTGTAAGGGAGCAAAGATTCCCAAGTCTTAGAGCATTTTGGAAAGAATCCAGCCCATTATCAACCATCTGTTTTGGGGTTGCGGGTTGGGATGATTTCGTGCAATTGTTTGAGCTGGATAAGGAGGTGTTTGAGGAAGAAGATTTAATTCGGACTTATAAGAAACAGAGGATAATCTTTACGCTATTTTTCGATTATCGACACATGAATCACAGAAGAATCAATCGGGTAGTCAATAGTCTTAAAGTATTCAAGCGAGAGTCCGATGGACGACTTTGGCTGAACTGTGCTGAAGATCTGCCCTATTAGTCTGGTTGGCCGCCTACTTTGGCTTAAAAGAATCAAGGGCTGAGATTTGCCTCAGCCCTTTTCTTTTCGCTCTAGGAGTTCGATTAGCCGGGGGTAGCCTTCTCGCAGGAGTTCCTCTATCTGGTCGGCGCATTGTTGGTAGAGTTCCAGGGAGTCTGAGCCGTAGGGGTCTTCTATGTCGTAGTTTTGGCCGGCTAATTCACTCAGCAGGTAGATCTTGTTTCTCTCCTCGGGGAACTCTAGGCTCAACACTTCCTTTTGGCCCTGAGTCATCACCACCACCAGGTCGGCATCTTCTATCTCTTTTTGGGTAAGCCTGTGGGAACGGTGGGAGGAGATATCGATGCCCCGCTCGGCCATCACTTCCACCGCTAGGGGGGCTGGGGGGTGATCCTCCACCGTCCAGGTGCCTGCAGAGGTAACCTCGTACTCCTTAGGGCCTTGGGCCTTAAGCAACCCTTTCATAAACCCCACGGCCATGGGTGAACGGCAGAGGTTCCCCGTGCAGACAAAAAGGAGTCTTCTTTTGCTCACGTTAGTTCCGGCTCGATGAGGCCGTAGTTACCATCTTGGCGCCGATAGAGGACGTTCATCTTACCGGTACTGACGTTGAAGAAGAGGAAGAAATCGTGGCCCAAGAGTTCCATCTGCTCTATAGCCTCTTCCTCATCCATGGGCCTCACTGGAAAGCGCTTGGTTCGCACAATGCGGGGCGGCTCCTCTTCCTCAAGAAGGGGGAGCCCTTTTTCTGGCCCTCGCCCTCGGCGATACCTCTTCTCCTTGTACCGTATTATCTGGCGGTGTATCTTGTCCAGGGCGGCATCGACGGAGGCGAAGATATCGGCAGATCTCTCTTCGCTACGTAGGATAGCGCCCTTGCTTCGGAGAGTGATCTGTGCCACCTGGCTATGCTCGGCATCTTTTGTGCCCTCGACGGCTAGTTCCACCCTCGCCTCGCTGGCGATGGGAAGGTAGCGATCTAGTTTTTTGATCTTCTTCTCCACATATTTTCTCAGCACATCGCCGATCTCCATATTCTTGCCGGTGATGATGACGTTCATCTTAGAGTTCCTTTCTCTAAGTTTCTCGGGCTAGGACTAGGGCCCAGACGGACTGCGCCCCCTTCTCGCGGAGGGCCTCTGTACAAGCCTCCAGCGTAGCCCCGGTGGTAGAGACATCGTCGATGAGAAGAACCTGCCTATCTTTTAACCTTTCACCTTGACCGCGAAAGGCGCCCCTTACGTTCTTGCGCCTTTCATCAGCCTTGAGAGCCACCTGAGGCGCGGTCTCTCTGATGCGCACCAGACTCTTTTCTTCTACGGGTAATCCGCTTCGCTCACTCAGTTCCCGGGCCAAGAGCGCTGCTTGATTATACCCTCTTTCCCGTAATCTATCCATGTGCAGGGGTACCGGCACAATCAACTCCGCGGGCAAGGGGTTCGCCAAGAGATGGTGATGCATTAGATCCGCCAACGGAAGGGCCATTTTACGCTTTTGGCGGTACTTGAACTGGTAGATGGCGCGCTTTAGAGGACCCCGCAGGTATCCTACCCCTCTGATGCCGTCGATGGCCAAAGGGTCTATCTGGCAAGAGAGGCAAGGGTTTTCTACCGAGGGAAGCCCACACTGAGAGCAGAGAGGTGGTTCTATGAACTCGATTTCGCTGATACAGGCAGGGCAAAGCCAAGAACCCAAGCGACCACACCCGGCGCAACGGGGAGGAAAGAGAAAATCCAAAAGGGAGTCTTTAGCCTCTCGCCACCCTTGTCTTAGGCTCAACTGGTCGCCTCAATCGATCTCTCTTCTCCCACGGGATCCCTTTGGGATAGCCGATCTCCTATCTTGGTCCCTGAGCGGTCGATGGTTCCGGCTGGGAGTTCTAGCACAGAGTGTGCTTGCCGGATAAGAGGGCCCAGCCGATTGGGGCGCAAGGAGCAGCAGGCGTGTGCCACTTCCCCCTCGTCATCCAGGTAGAGAACATCGATGGGGAAAGCCATCCCGAAAGTGTGGATCCAGGTACAGGGTTCTATCAGGAGCCCTTCTCCCTCTTCTAAGGAAGAACGCCCTATGAGGCCCTTGGCCCTCTCCCAGAATCTTCGGGCCTTCCGGACCCGGTTGGCGAGGATACAACCTCGGGTGAGATTGACTAGGCTAAAATATTCCACCGGTGACGAAGACGTCTCGGAGTTTAGGGATGGCAGGGCCCAGGAGTATTACAAAGATGGCTGGGAAGATGAGGAAGGTGAGAGGGATCATCATCTTAATCGGGGCCTGGTGGGCTAACTCCTCAGCCCGTTGCCGGCGTCGGATGCGCATCTGTTCTGATTGGATACGGAGCACCCTGGCGATACTGACACCCAATTGGTCAGCCTGGATGATAGCGGCTACGAAACTAGTGAGTTCGGGCACCTCCGCACGATCCGCCATATCGCGCAACGCTACCTTTCGCCCTTTCCCCATCCTTATCTCGGCGATAGTGCGCGCAAAGGCCCAACTCAATTCATTGCCCCACTTCTCCGTCACCATATTCATAGCCGCGTCGAAGCCCAAGCCTGCCTCCACGGTGATGGTCAAAAGATCGAGGGTATCGGGTAGAGCCTTCAAGATCTCCCCCTGTCTACGTTTAACCTTCCTCCCCAACCAGATGAGGGGTAAATAGTACCCTAGCACTCCCAAAAGGGCGGTGAAGAAGACAAGGTTGGAAAGGGGAGCCCGAGCCAAAAGTAGAAGCCCGAGGGGAAGAGCCCCACAGACCAGGGCGGAAAGCCCCCGAACTCCGAGGAACTCGGCCGGCCCCCAGTTATAGGGGTTGCCCGCTAAGTCCAGCCTGTGACGTAGGTTCTCCACGTTGTGACGAGGAGCCAGACGACCAATAAAGCCGGCTATCCCTTGAATAAGGGGTTTTATCACCCTTTCGGAGAAGGGTTCCCTCAGTTCGATCTCCTCCAAAGTCAAGACCTGCCGCGCGGCGAACTGGTCTAGGCGGGCCTGCACCGGGTCCACCGTCCGTGGGGAGGCCAACCCCATGAAGATGAGGACGATGCTCCCTCCTAGGG
>CAZERB010000058.1:0-6198 GCA_964514645.1 uncultured Anaerolineales bacterium | reverse complement strand
ACCGGAGACCATTCAGTGGTCCAACCCTCAACTCTACCCCTACCCAGACCTCCTATATATAGGGGAAGAACTCTTTATCCTGCCCACGGATGGCGTCTATTATGAGGTAGAGAAGGGCGACACCCTAGAATCGATCGCCGAGGAATACAAGGTGGACCCGTCGGCTATTCTGGAATCGGAGTACAATGATATCGCCGATCCAGAGACCCTGGGTGTAGGGCAGATGCTGGTCGTCCCCGGGGGGAGCAAGCCTTACGTGGCCCAGGTAGTCTATACTGGGCCACCGCCGGCGGGAGCGGCCCAGGGAAGCGGCAACTTCATGTGGCCCGCTAGTGGGGTGATAACCCAAGGTTACTGGGGTGGCCACCAGGCGGTGGATATCGGGGCTCCCTGTGGCACCTCGATATACGCCTCCGATGCGGGCTATGTATCCAGTGTAGGATGGATGGAAGGGTATGGCAACTACATCCTCCTCAACCACGGAGACGGATGGGAGACCCTATACGCTCACCTCAGCCAGATCCTGGTGCGCGCTGACACCTCCGTCCAAAGAGGAGCGCTGATCGGACGAGTGGGCACCACCGGGCGTTCCACAGGCTGCCACCTCCACTTCGAGATCCGCCAGTACGGCACCAAGCGAAACCCCTTCGGCCTCCTCCCTTAGGCCTTACGTATTTTTGTCTTACCATCCCTGAGGTCATCTCTCTCCGCCTGGTGGGAAGGGATACCCGCCTTTAAGCATAGCCCTTTTTATGATATACTTATTTAGAGAAGGCTCACCCGAAAGAGAGATGGCGCAACTTCTTATCGGCACCTCCGGCTGGAGTTACAAGCACTGGCAAGGTCTCTTCTATCCGCAGGATCTGCCCCCCAGAGAATGGTTCTCCTACTACAGAGACCACTTCAACACCGTAGAGATCAATAACACCTTCTACCATTTGCCGGCCGAGAAGACCTTTAGAAATTGGCGTAAGCAAGCGTCAGAGGGGTTCATCTACGCCGTAAAGGCTAGCCGGTACATCACCCACCTAAAAAGGCTACGCGACCCCGAAATAGCCCTGGAGAAGTTCATAAGCCGGGTGCGGCTTCTGGGGGAGAGCCTGGGCCCTATCCTTTACCAATTGCCACCCCGCTGGCGGCCCGACTTGGACCGCTTGAAAGGGTTCATCGAGGCCCTCCCCGGGGATCTAGTTCATGTCTTCGAGTTCAGGGATCCCCGTTGGTTAGGTCAGCCGGTCTTCGACCTATTGGAGGAGAACGGCCTGGGCTTCTGCATCATGAGCCTTCCCGGTTTTGATTGCCCCAAGCGAGTCACCGGTCAGGCGGTCTACATTCGCCTGCACGGCTCCCGGTCGCTCTACGCCAGCAGGTACACCCAGAGGGAACTGGAGGAGTGGGCCAGGTACATCGTTCCTCTCTTGTCGGAAGGGCATGACGTCTATGTCTATTTCAACAACGACGCCTTCGCCTACGCCGTGGAAAACGCAAAAGAGTTGCGCCACCTAATAGAAGAGATGGCACCCCTTGAGGAGAAGGTATGATGAAAGAGGCTATGCTCTACAGCAAACTGAAAGACGATCTAGTGCAGTGCCAACTTTGCGCCCACCGGTGTACTATCAAGCCCCATAGGGTGGGCATCTGTGGGGTGAGGAGAAACGAGGAGGGCAGCCTATATACTATGGTCTACGCAAAGGCGGTGGCTGTGCATGTGGACCCCATCGAGAAGAAGCCCTTATACCATTTTCTCCCCGGGAGCGCCTCTTTTTCCATAGCCACCATAGGCTGCAACTTTCGTTGCCTATTCTGCCAGAACGCCGATATCTCCCAGGCCTCCAAGGCTGGGGGGTGGGGGTACCCCGCGCGGGATTTCCCTCCTGAGGAGGTGGTGACTGGAGCCAAGCGGTACAATTGTGCCAGCATATCCTACACCTACACCGAGCCCACCATCTTCTTCGAGTACGCCTACGATACAGCCCTCTTAGCCCAAAAGCAGGGGATCAAGAATATCTTCGTCACCAACGGCTACATGACTAAAGAGGCGTTGGAGGTTATAGAGCCCTACTTGGACGCCGCCAATGTGGATCTCAAAAGTTTCAACCCCAAATTCTACCGCCGCATCGTAGGGGCTAGACTAGAGCCGGTATTGGAAACTATCGAGAGGATGCACGAAATGGGGGTCTGGGTAGAGGTGACCACCCTCATCATCCCCGACCAAAACGACAAAGAAGAGGAACTGAGAGGGATTGCGCGCTTCATCGCCGGCATAGACGTAAACATGCCCTGGCATATCTCTCGTTTTGTCCCTCATTATAAGATGAGAAGCACCCCTTTCACCCCGGTGGAGACGATCCATCGTGCTGCCGAGATCGGCCATGAGGAAGGGTTACACTACGTCTACGCCGGAAACGTCCCCGGCGACCCCCACGAGAATAGTTACTGTCCCCACTGCGGCCAGATGGTCATCCGCCGACTGGGATACCATACCCATTCGGAACTGAAGGGCCGGGCTTGCCCCTCCTGCGGAGAGGAACTGGCCTTCATCCTCAACTGATTCAAGGAAGGAGAAATGGATAGAGAAAGGCTGAGGTACCTTGCAGGCCTCCGCTCTGAGAAGCGCCTCATAGTCAGCCTCTACCTCCCTCTGGAGAAGGGAGAACCAGGAGAGGCAAAACCCCCCATTCGATTGAAGAACCTGATTAGTCAAGCCTTGGAGGCCAAGGAAAGTTGGACTCCGGAGCAGATCCGCTCCGTGGGGGAAGACCTAGCCCGGATAGAAAGGCTGGTGGCAGAGGAGAGGGTTCTAGGCAGTAAAAGCGTCGTCGCTTTTGCCTCCTCGCCCCTCGGCCTTTGGGAGGTGTTCCGGCCTCCGGTGGGCGTGGGTAAGGGTCTGGCCATCGATCACGTTCCTCGAGTGGCTCCTCTCATCGCTCTCGCCGGGCAACTAGAGCGGTACTGTACGGTGTTAATAGATAAGAGCCGGAGCCGGATCTTCTTCCTCGATTTAGGCAGTGTGGAGGAACGGTACGATATCTACGGCGTCGTCCCCGGCCGGCACGACCAGGGAGGCTGGGCCCAGGCTCGGTACCAACGCCACCATGACGACCACGTAATGCATCATCTGAAAGATACCGCTTATGAACTGTTCCGCCTCCACCATGAGGAGGGCTTTCACTCTCTTTTAGTGGCCGGAACGGAGGAAGTTGTCAGCCAGTTCGCCGACTACCTACACCCTTACCTCAAGGAGTCTCTGGTGGCCACCTTAACCCTGGAGATGACCGCCTCACCCAAAGAGATCCAGGAGGAGACCTTGGCCATCGTAGAGCAACTGAGAAAGGAGGAGGATCATCAACTCATCGAGAGGTTGAGGGGAGAGGCCCTTTCAGGAAATCTAGGTGTCATCGGACTGGAGGATACCCTTCACGCTTGGCAGACGGGCCAGGTCTTCACCCTGCTGGTAAATGAGGGTTTCCACGCTCCCGGGAGGCGGTGCCCCCAATGCGGCTCCCTCACCGTTCGAGAAGGCTCCTGTCCCTACTGTAACCAGACGTTGGAGCCCCTCCGGGATGTGGTGGAGGAACTGATAAAACGGGCCTTCTTGAGGAATACGGAGATAAAGTCCATCGCCGGGGAGAACAAAGAGGCCCTGGCTGAGATGGGAAATATCGGAGCGCTTCTCAGGTTTGCGGCCTAGGGCACATCCCTGTCGTAGATCGACCTATACCGGGGAAAAAGGGGGCTCACCGAGGGGAACGATCAAGGCAGGAGTAACTGTCAAGCCAGGCGCGACCCACTAGACGGTGACACTTGCTTCTACAGCCGCAAGGAGAGCCTCGTCCTCCTCCGGGATGACCGTACGAGGATCTAAAAGGTATCTCCCTTCCTCTATCCGCCCTACCACCGCCGGCTCACCCATCCTCAGCCGCCTCGCCACTTCCTGAGGAGAGGGTACGGTGAGAGCCAAAAGGTAGGTGGGCAACGTTTGCCCCGGCAACGAGCCTCCTCCCACCGCCGAGCGGCCCGGGATCACCTCGCTTTTGACTCCTTCAAGCCTTCTCGCCCAACCTTTAGCCCGCTCCTCGATCTCCTCCAAGGGGGTAGCGATCATCCGCCAAACGGGGACCTTCTCTACCGCTTCCCCTTTGAGGTAGTGAAGGAGCGTGGTTTGTAGCCCAGCCAAGGTAGTCTTATCCACCCTTACCGCCCGGGTGAGGGGGTGCTCCCGCAGAGAAGCAATCAATTCCCCACGACCTATAATGATGCCCCCCTGCGGCCCCCCCAAGAGTTTATCGCCACTGAAGCAGACCAGGTCGACACCGGCGGCGATGCTCTCCTGAGCCATGGGCTCATGGGCCAAACCGAAGGCTGCCGTATCCAAGAGGGCTCCGCTCCCCAGATCGTCGAATACCAAAAGGTTATGCTCTCGCCCTAACTCCACCAACTCCTCTAAATCTACCTCGTGGGTGAAGCCCACGATCCTGAAGTTGCTGTGATGGACCCGGAGGAGGGCAACCGTCTCCTCGCCTATCGCTTGAGCATAGTCTCTCTTGTAGGTACGGTTGGTAGTCCCCACCTCTACCAGTTTGGCCCCGCTTTGGGCCATCACCTCCGGGATGCGGAAGCCCCCGCCGATCTCCACCAACTGGCTGCGGGAGATGACCACCTCTTTCCCTCTGGCCAAAGCAGTAAGGATCAAGAGGAGGGCAGCGGCGTTGTTATTAACCACCAGACCGGCCTCCGCCCCCGTCAGGCGAGAGAGGAGATCCTCGGCGTGAAGATAACGAGAGCCTCTCTCCCCCGCCTCCAAGTCGTACTCCAGGTTGCTATACCCCCTGGCCACCCTCTCCATGGCCAGACGAGCCTCAACGCTGAGGGGAGCCCGCCCCAAATTGGTGTGCAAGATCACCCCTGTGGCGTTGATGACCGGTCTCAGAGTAGGGCGCAAGGCCAGCGATACGGAGGCGACCACCCGCTCTAAAAGAGTAGAGGGATCGGGACAAGGTTGGCCAGCCCCGATGGCCAAGCGCGCCTCCTCCAGAACAGCCCGGATAGAAGCCACCACTACTCCTCGACCTCTCTCGGCTGCCAACCGCTCCAACTCCCTCCTCTTGAGGAGAGCATCGACGCTTGGAAGTTTTCGGAGCTCTTCTTGAATCTGCATCCCACACCCAAAGGTAATTATACCCCATTCCCAGAGGATTAAAAAGGCGTATCTTAAACAACCTTTCGGTGTTTCTCTGTATAAGAGGAGAAGAAACCTATTGACATCTCGGAAAAATCATAGTATTATAGTTATGCAGCCCAAAGGGAAGAGGTTCTTCTTCCATTCCCTTTTGGGTGAGGATAGGTATTCGGAAAGGGGGTGATAGGTAGCCAGATAAGAAGTTCTCTCCCGATTTATATGTTATCTAATCTTTTACGGAGGGAATGAACAGTGGCAGAAAAAAAGGTATTTGCACGTAAGGCAACAGGTCTTGTTCGAGAAATCGGCATGTTGACCGCGGTAATCATTGCCATGTGCAACGTGGTGGGCTTGGGCTGGCAGAAGAGGGTCTTCCAGGCCACGGGTTGGACCCCCATTGGAGAGAGTAAGTTCTTCCTGGGCATCCATCCGGTGGTGATGGCCTTCTTACTAGCCGGTCTCGTGGTCCTGGTTTCTCTCTACTGCTTCTCTATGCTCTCTGCGGCCATGCCTCGCTCGGGTGGTGGCTACATCTTCATCTCCCGTATCCTCAGCCCCGGGCTGGGGTTCGTCGCCACCTGGTTCCAGTTCTTCGCCGTGGCCGTCTCCTATGGCCTCATCGCCGTAGCGGTCATGGAGGCGGTGATGATCTTCGGGGAGCTGGCCGGCATCACCCAACTGGGCGTGTGGGCGACACCGCAAGGGCTGTGGATCTTTGGCGTCCTGATAACTATCGTATTCAGCGGTATCGCCTTGTTCGGTGTTAAGATGACCGGCTACCTCCTCCAGACCATCTTCTGGATCCCGATGGTCATCTTGGTAGCGGTCTACTTCCTCTTCCTAACTGCCAGCCCCGCTAGCATGGAAGCAGGGGTCCAGCATATCTGGGGTCACAGCGCGGCGGAGTACACCCAAGCCGCCTTGGCCCAGGGAATGGGGGACATAGCCGCCAAGAACACCTACTGGGGTGCTGTCTTCAGCGCCATGGTGGCCGCCTACTGGGCCTACATCGGATACGC
>CAZERB010000057.1:0-6423 GCA_964514645.1 uncultured Anaerolineales bacterium | reverse complement strand
TGGTTCAAATCCACTCGCCCCGACTTGGAGGCCGGTTTTCAAGGACCGGCCTCTCTCTTTCCGGGGTTAAGAGGTGAAAAGGTGAGCGATAGGTTTTTTGAGATAGCCCTAGTGAAGGCAACCCCCTACGGTTAAGGGCGACGGGTTTTTCGTCGGGCTGAGCCCCTCGAAACTCTTACGACAAGCCCTTGACCAAAGGCATTCAGGACGAGCCAACGTTACGTTTGTTGCTCTATGATTTGGCGTTCGTGGTCGATGATGGATTGTAGGGGCGGGGCTTGTCCTCACCCGATGCTCGGGTATCAAATGTAACGTGCTGAACCTGTACCCCTGGTACCATTTTCCTACCGTCAAAAGCATATCATTAGTACTACCTTCCTATTGTAAGCCCTTATACTATGTTGTATTCTGGTTTCTAGAGAGTTCTAGCGATTTTCTCTAGTTCTTTGGCACCTTCAACCAGATTCTGCATCATATTGGAAAGAGCGAGGTTTAGCATTGTCTCATCAAGTCGAGATGCGTCTTCTCACGGCCAAGCAAGCAGCCTCCTACCTTGGGGTTAGCCTCTACACATTGAAGAAGATAGAGTATTTGGGGTACTTGAAGCCGTATCGCACGCCGGGCGGCCACCGTAGGTACAGCCGGCAGATGCTAGACAAGTACCTCGAGAGGAGCACGGGGTTCTCTTATAAGACGGCAATCCCGGTGGGGGAGAGCCTTGATTCTCGTCAGCACTCAGAAAAGGGGGTAAGATGACACTGCCAAACCTGGCCGGGCACAAGGGAACGGAGGAAGCGTTGCGGGAGAGCGAAGAGAGGTTGAGGGCGCAATATAAAGGTATACCGGTCCCCACTTACACTTGGCAGAAGATCGGGGAAGACTTTACGTTGGTGGACTACAATGATGCGGCCGAGGCCATAACACAGGGTAACGTTGTTCACTTTGTGGGGAAAAAAGCCAACGAAATGTACCGAGATAGGCCTGACATAATAGAGGACCTATCGCGATGCTCTACAGAAAAGGCCATCATCAAGCGGGAGATGGAATATCGGTTTACAACCACAGGAGAATGCAAGCATCTTGCGGTCAGTTATGTTTTTGTGCCACCCGATCTGGTCATGGTTCATACGGAGGACATCGCCGAGCGCAAGCGGGCGGAGGAGGACGCACAGAAACGCCTAAGAGGGCTCACAGCCTTGCACGAAGTATCGGAGGTGATCAACTCCACCCTCGATCTGAAGGAGGTATTCCAGCGCGTGGTGGAGGAACTCTCTAGGACCTTCGACTATCGCTTAGCAGACATCTACCTGTTGGAAGGCGAGGGATTACGACTCCAGGCTAACGTCGGGTACGATGCTCAGACTATTCTCGAAGCGATACCCCTAGAGCGTGGAGTCGTAGGTCGCGTAGCCCGGACCGGACAGCCTGCCTTCGTCCGTGACGTGTCCCAAGACCCTGATTACATCCCTTCTTACCCTGACATCGCTAGGGAAATCTGCGTGCCGATTATGAGCGGCGAGGAACTCCTGGGCACTCTGAACGTGGAGGCCGATGAAAAGAGACCCTTGACCGATGACGATCTCCAACTCCTCTCCACCTTGAGTAGCCACATCGGCGTGGCCATCGAGAACGCCCGGCTATATGAGGATGAGAGGAGAAGGGCCACTCAGTTGGCAGTCATCAATCAGGTGGGCAGAAAGGCGATCTCGATTCTTGACTTGGATGAGATGCTAAAGGAGGTCGCTCGTTCTATTCGCAGCGGCTTCGACTACTACAATGTGGCCCTATTCTTGGTAGACAAAGAGCGCCGAGAAGCGGTAATAGAGGCTGTTGTCGGTGGCTTCGAGCACATAGTGCCAGGGGAATATCGCCAGCCGTTAGATCAGGGCATTATCGGCTGGGTTATAAGGACAGGGAGACCATGGCTGGCCAATGATGTGAGCCAGGATCCATATTACATCAAGGGCTTCCTGGAGGAGGTGCTAACAAAATCAGAACTATGTGTTCCTATCCAGTTGGGAGGGGAAGTCATCGGCGCTCTCGACATTCAGAGCATACACCTCGACGCCTTTGACGAAACAGATGTCATGGCCATGGAGACCCTCTCCGGTCAGATCGCCATCGCTATCCAGAACATACGCCTCTATGAAGCGATGAAACGGCGAGTCACCGAACTCTCAATCCTTCAAGAGGCGGCCATGGCTGCCGCCCGCCTGAGCGACTTTAGAGAAGTACTTAGGGTCATAGTTAAGGAATTGCGCGGGACCTTAGGTTTCTCCAATGTGCAGGCCTGGCTTCTAGATGAGAAAGCCCAACAACTCGTGGCCGCAGCCTGCGTGGGTTACCCAGTGCCTGCGACGATCAAGCCCAAACTAGGCGAAGGCATCACTGGCTGGGTCGCTATTCATCGCCAGCCTCAGAATGTGCCAGATGTCTCAAAGGATCCGAGGTACATATGTGGAGATGAACAGGTTCGCTCTGAACTCGCGGTGCCTTTGGAGGTGGGCGACCGCCTGATCGGCGTTCTCAACATAGAACATTATGAACTCAACGCTTTCTCCGAACACGATATGCGGCTCCTGTCGGCTCTGGCCGGCCAGATTTCGGTCGCTATTGAGAGCGCCAGATTGAGAGATGAGGAGCGGAAACGAAGTGGAGAGCTCTCGGCTCTCCTGGACACGGCTCAAACTCTTGCTTCTTCCCTCGACCTTGCGCAGCTTCTTGAAACTATCGCCAGCCAAGCCAAGGGATTGACGCAGGCCGATGGTAGCCGCATCTACCTACTGGAGCCTGATGAGGAGACCTTGAAGGCCCTTGTTGTGCTAGAGCGTTATGCCGAAGAGATCATGGCCACTCCCGTCCTCGTCGGCCAGGGCATAACTGGACACGTGGCTTCTACGGGGATTGCAGAGATCGTGAACCACGCAGAGCGCGACCCAAGAGCCATCCAGATCCCGGGTACTCCTCAAGAAGCACAATGTCTCATGTGCGCACCTCTCACGGTCAAGGGGAAGGCCATCGGGGTGATGACACTATCTCGTGAAGGCGAGAAAGAGTTTGAAGATAGCGATCTCCGACTGTTGACCAGTCTAGCAAGCCAAGCCGCAACCGCAATCGAGAATGCGCGTCTCTACGAGGAGACGAAGCGCTTGGCAGCCACAGATCCTTTGACTGGGGTTTGGAACAGGCGTCACATAGAGGAACGCCTTCGGACCGAGGCAGCTCGGGCGCGTCGCTTCCATCATCCACTCTCTGTCCTTGTGATGGACATAGATAACCTCAAGTTATTCAACGATACCTACGGCCACGCAGCGGGGGATAAAGTTATTCGCACGGTAGCCCAGGCCGTACTAACCTCATGCCGGGAGATCGACATCGTAGGAAGGTATGGAGGAGATGAGTTTGCCGTCATCCTTCCGGAGGCTGACGCCCGAGGCGCGGCCTTGGTTGCAGAGAGAATCCTATCTGCTCTGGAGAAGGAGCCCTTCCAGACACCAGAGGGAATCAAAGTGCCTATCAACATGAGCATAGGGGCTGCTTCCTATCCCTCGGATAGCGATGAGGCCGACCGGCTCTTCTCCCTTGCCGACGCTGCCATGTACAGGGTCAAAGTGGCGGGAGGAGGGCAATTCGCTTCGCTGATGGTTGGCCCCGAGGAGGTTCCCCAGGAGTTGGTTGCTCCTTTCGACGCACTGCAGGGGTTGTTGATCGCGGTAGACACCAAGGATCGCTACACCTTCAAGCATTCTCAGAAGGTGACCGAGCGCGCTCTTGCCCTAGCACGAGCGGTAGGCCTATCCGAGGAAGAGATGAGAGCGCTTGAGGTCGCCGGCAAGCTTCACGACGTAGGGAAGATAGGCATCCCGGCCAACGTTCTCAGAAAGCCCGGGGCGCTCACCCCCGAGGAATGGAAAACAATTCAGGAGCATCCTCGCTTAGGGTACATGGTCTTGCAGCAACTTCCACAGATGGAAACGATGCTTGAGGCCGTGCTGCATCATCATGAGCGATGGGACGGAAACGGCTACCCAGATGGGTTGAAGGGCAAACAGATCCCCAAACTAGCCAGAATACTGGCTATAGCCGATGCCTATTCTGCAATGCTAGCCGATCGGCCTTACCGCAAGGCACTCTCTCGCCAGGAGGCATTGCGAGAAATACAGGATTGTGCTGGCACTCAATTCGATCCGGAGTTAGCAGAGTTATTCGCCGATCTGCCCCTGTCAGACTAGGAGGACAAAAGAGCCAGCGCCCGCTAGCCAATTGCTCGACAGGCGTGACGGGAGACACCGCTTCTAGGCTAACATTGAGCACAAGCCCTGGCCTGTATCATGCCAGGACAAGCCCTTTCGCTTTGCCCAAGACAAGCGTTGCTCCTGCGTGCGTGGAATCGGCGTTGAATGGTGAAGGATCGAATAGATGAAATTGTCGCCCTTTAGGGCGACGCTACATTTGCTGAAGCCCCTTCGCTGGAACAACTCTCAGGAGAGGCCTTTTTCGAAATCACGCACCGCCTTTCGCAAGGCGCTCTCCGCATCTACCCCCTTCAGGTTGGCCAAGGCTACCAGGTCGAAGAGGAGTCTGCCCCAGACTGCCTCGAGTTCACTCGGCACAGGCTCCTCGGCCGCTGCCGATAACTGAGACACCTCTTCGAGCCCTTTTTTCACCCTTGCCAGGAGTTCCGCCTCGTCCCTCGCGGCCACCAGACCCCTGGCCGGCCCTACCTGCTGTATCCTTTGGGCTCGGGCCAAGGCGGGCATGGTAAGGGGCAGGTCGGCGAATGGCCCCTCAGCCAACTGCCCCTCTTCCCTCTTGATCTCCTGCCAATGGGAGATCACTTCACTAGGCGTAGTGGCCTCCCCCTCCCCGAAGACATGAGGGTGTCTCCTTATCAGTTTGGCGATGATGCCTTGTAGCACATCGGCCATCTTGAACTCACCACCCTCGGTCGCCATCTGAACCTGTAGCACGACCTCCAAGAGGAGATCCCCCAACTCCTCGCAAAGCCGCTCTCGATCTTCCAGATCCAGGGCCTCTAATGCCTCGTAGGTCTCTTCCAGGAGGTAGGGGCGCAGGCTTTGAGGGGTCTGTTCCCTATCCCAGGGACAGCCATCGGGAGCCCGCAACCGGGCCACTATATCTTGCAGGAAGGTGAAGGAAGTTGGGGTGGAAAGGGGAGGGATGAAGAGAGAGGTGAGGTGATCGATCTCCTCCTCATGATCTAGTTCGTAGAGGGGGATGGTGCGTGTCTTCGCCTCTGGGGTGTCAGCCCCCTGAATCAGGGTCACCGGATGATCATCGGGGTAGAGGCTCATCAAGGTCAGTTTCAAATCGGCAGCCACTGTCCGGCTGTAGAGTTGTCCGATAAGGGCAGGGGTATCGGGGTTAAGGCCGGGATGGAGGCGAGAGGCCAGGGTCACCGCATCGCTGATCTGGAGGCCGGCGAGAGGATCGACCTCTAACAGAGAGAAGACCGGCTCTAGGAAACTCATCCCCGCCACGATAGTCACCGGCATCCCTTTCTCTTTGGCCAAGGCCAATATGCGATGCGCCGATGCCTCTCCCACCAGAGGGTGGCCGGGCACAGCGTATAAGACCCCCTCTGGGCGTTCCCCTAGCCTTAAGATCTCTTGGGCGATCCGCTCGTAGATCTCCTCGAAGGTCTCGACTGTCTCATAGAGATAATCGAAGGAGTGGAGTTGAAGATGGTGGGGCAAGGAATCGACTGCAGGATGGCGCTTGGTGCGAAGGTATACCTCCTTCGCCTTCTCCAAAAGTTCTCGCGCCTCAAAGGTCATGAGGGATGGGTTGCCGGGACCCAATCCGATGATAGTGATGCCCATAGGTTCACCTCTAAAGGATTCTACCATCGACTAGGCCCCATATCAAGGGAAGAGCGTTGATCTGATCTTGACAGGAGTAAAGAGGTGCTATAAAATATGGAAAGAAGTGGGGGTGATTTGCCGAGGTAGCTCAGTTGGTAGAGCACATGACTGAAAATCATGGTGTCCCCAGTTCGATTCTGGGCCTCGGCATCTAAGCATTATATCCACTGGTTGCCGGAATGGACACAAGACCTTGTGTCCATTTTGCGTCCTTATTGACCTTGACGGGCTAGCGTAACTGTGTTACTCCAGTGCAGGCAGGAATTACCTCCCCTGACCTGAGGATGCCAGCCCGTCCTGGCATCAACGGGCCAGGGGACAGGCTGACAGCCAAAGGTGTCAGATGGTAACATCTGACGCCACGAAAAACCTCTTCCTCACCGCTGCCTTTTTGGGCAGGACCATTAAGATGATAGCCGTGGCCTACGCCGGGCATATTCTTTGACCTTCGTGAGGGAGTTAATCCAGCGGATGTGAGGCCTCTCCAGGTTGCAGACTGCCTAAAGGGAGGCTCCGTTCCTGATTGGAGTGAGGAATC
>CAZERB010000056.1:0-6503 GCA_964514645.1 uncultured Anaerolineales bacterium | reverse complement strand
GGCTAAGGCTTGAGAGGCTGGGGGGATGGGGGTGGGAGTTACCTCTTCTTCGCCGAAGAGGCGCATCACCTCGCTTGTATCTAACCCCAGGTAGTGAGCGTAGTTCTTCAATAGCCCCTTGGTATAGATGCGGTCGGGGAGGATAGTGTAATCTTCCTCCTCTAGGGCCTTGATGAGCCTCTGGCGGATCCTGGTCTCCTTTTCGGCTTCTGCCAGGGAGACCCCTTTCCGCTCCCTGGCTTCCCTGAGCATCTCGCCCAGTTCCCCCACAATCTCCTCTCCTCATTAAAAGGGGACAATGCTTAGGCAGTTCTCCCCTTCCTCGGATGCAGGCCCAATATAGACTCTCCTTTCCCAAAAGTCAAGCCTATCCTTTGACTTGACCAGATTTGATGTTGTGGTATAATATGCGCTGAACAAGGGCGAGGCATGAGTATGCAGGGTTACAAAGCAAGGGGTCAAGGCTCCAACCCTTGGTTTGGGATATTCTTCGGTAGCCTTTTCACCATCTTCATCATAGGAGGGATGTTCTGCGGCTACCTTTTCTATTCCTCGGTGCGGGAGGTTGTGGCTCAGGCCGGGCTTCAGACTTTCGTCAACGTGCCCATATTCCGGACGCGGGAAAGCGATCTACCGCCTCCTGATTGGAGCCGGAAAGAGAGGGTGAATATCCTCCTCTTGGGGGTGGATAAGCGGCCCCAGGAGATGGGCCCCTGTCGTACCGATACCATGATATTGGTGACCGTAGACCCGGCCACCAATACCGCAGGGATGCTCTCTATCCCCCGCGATCTATATGTGGAGATACCGGGATACGGTCTAAACCGGATAAACGTGGCCCACTTCATAGGGGATCGGGATAATTACCCCGGAGGAGGACCGGCTTTGGCCAAGAAGACGGTTCAGTACAACCTGGGCGTTCCCATCCATTATTACATCCGCATCAATTTCCAAGGGTTCAAAGATATTATAAACGCCTTGGGGGGGATAACCGTTGAGGTGGAAAGGGAGATATGGGACGATAAGTACCCGGACGAGAACTACGGCTACCTGACCATCCACATACCGGCTGGAGTTCAGCAGATGGATGGAGAGATGGCCTTGCGATACGCTCGCACGCGGCATAATGGCAGTGATTTCGTCCGGCTGCAACGACAGCAAAAGGTGCTCTTCGCCATCAGGGAGAAGGCGCTCAGTTTGGACCTTATCCCTCGACTTCCGGAACTCTTGAGAACTATGGGCTACACAGTGGATACCGATCTTGACCCCCAGGAGATGCTGACTTTGGCCCAGATAGCCCGCCAGGTCGAGAAGGATGATATCAAGTCTGCGGCGATCGATGAGACGATGACCATTTCCGTCATACTACCTGATACCGGCGCGAACGTCCTCTACCCCCTCCGGGATAAAATAGCCGAGGTGGTGGAGGAGGTATTCTCCTCCCCAGCGGAAGGCGAAGAATGAGATGACCTTCGACCGTTATGAGGCCCTCAGAGGTTGGGCCCAAAAGAGCCTTTTGTCCTCCGGGGAGATGCCGGAGATTTCTATTGCTCTGGGCAGTTGTAGTCTGGCGGTGGGGGCTTTGGAGGTCTTTCGAGCCGTGGAGCAGACGCTGCGGCGGGAGGGGCTTCAGGCCCGCCTCCGCAAGACCGGTTGTCCTGGCCTTTGCGGTGAAGAGGTGCTGGTGAGCATCGCCAAGCCTGGCTATCCCCGTATCACCTATCGAAAAATGACTCCCCTTTCTGTTCAAGAACTGGTAGTTGATTTCCTGAAAGGCGATGACCCCCGCTCCGATCTGGCTTTAGCCGCCGAGGAGCCTCTAGAGGCCATCCCTTCCTGGAACGATCTGCCCTTCTGGGTGAAGCAAGAGCGACAGCTCTTAGCCCATTGCGGCCAGATCGATCCCGCCTCTCTCCAGGAGTACATCGTCCGAGATGGCTACGGGGGGCTGGCCCGGGCTTTACAGTTGAGCCCTGAGGAGGTGGTGGCTGAGGTCGCAAGGTCGGGGTTGCGAGGCCGAGGAGGAGCGGGTTTCCCCACGGGGAGGAAATGGGAGTTCTGTCGCGCTGCGCCGGGCGAGGTGAAATATCTCATCTGTAACGCCGATGAATCGGAACCCGGGACCTTCAAAGATCGGCTGATCATGGAAGGGGACCCCCATCGGGTGATCGAAGGGGTGGCCATCGCCGCCTACGCCATAGGTGCTCAGGAGGCTTATATCTACGTCCGGGGTGAGTACCCTCTGGCGGCGGAGAGGCTAGAAGAGGCTATCCGGCAGGCTCAAGAGGCTGGGCTCTTGGGAGAGGGGGTTCTTGGCTCAAAGTTCTCCTTAGAGGTTAGAGTTCATCGAGGGGCAGGGGCCTATATCTGTGGCGAGGAGACGGCCCTTATCGAGTCCCTGGAGGGGAAGAGGGGCGTCCCTCGGGTGAGACCTCCTTACCCTCCCTCCTACGGCCTTTGGGGTAGGCCCACAGTGGTGAATAACGTGGAGACTTTAGCCACTCTCCCCGATATGGTCCGGAGAGGGGCCGACTGGTACAGGAGGTGGGGCACAGAGAGGTCGCCGGGAACCAAGGTCTATACCCTCTTGGGAGATATTCATCGTCCCCTAGCCTTCGAGGCCCCCTTGGGGTTGACCCTGAAGGAAGCGATAGAGGTTTACGGAGGCGGGATCAAGAACGGCTTTCGATTGGCCCAGACCGGGGGTAGTTGCGGTACCGTGGTGCCCGAGAGCAAGTTAGAGGCTCCCCTGGACTACGACTCTATGACTCGGTCAGGCGTCTCCTTGGGCTCGGGGGCTCTCTTGGTGGCTGATGAGAGGAGAGATGTGGCTTGGTTCCTGGCCTCGGTGATCAATTTCTTCCGCGTCGAATCATGCGGGAAATGTACCCCTTGTCGAGAGGGGACGCTCAGGGCTCAGGAGATCTTAGAGAGGCTGGCAACAGGTCGAGGTGAGGAGGGAGCGTTAGAGATGCTCGCCGCCCTGGCCGAGGCGTTACGTTTGGCCTCTTTCTGTGGTTTGGGGACGGCCGCGGCTCTACCTTTGGATACCGCCTTAGAGCATTTCAAAGAGGAACTAGGGCGGAGGCGAGGGGTCATCGAGCAGAGGGGGGTGAAGATCAGGCTGGGAGAGGGTAAGGACGGGTTAACATCTCCAGATATTGAGCAGGTGGGGGGGATCGTCGCCCAGCATGGAAAAGAGGCTGAGGCTCTGGTTGAGAGCCTGCGCGATCTGGATAGCCGATGGGGATACCTGTCCCGGGAGGCTCTGCGGGTCGTGGCTCAGGTTTACCAGATGCCTCCCAGCCAACTCTATGGCGTGGCTAGTTTCTACTCTCTTCTCTCTACTATTCCGCGAGGTGAGCACGTGATACGCTGCTGCGAGAGCGCGCCTTGCGCACTCTCAGGCAGCGGTGAGATCTTGGAGGCGGTGAAGGAAACGTTGGGCATCGATGTGGGCCAGACGACGGAGGATGGGAAGTTCACTTTGGAGACCACCAGTTGTCTCGGCCTCTGCGGGGTAGGGCCGGTCCTTACCATGGACGGCAAAATGTATGGGCGGCTGACCCCGGAGAAGGTGAACGATATAGTGGACGGGTATAGGTAGGCGTCTCTATGAGCCAGATCACTCTAAGGATAGATGGGAGGCCGGTAGAAGCGGAAGAAGGGATGACGCTCCTTCAGGCGGCGAAGAGCGCGGGCATCTATATCCCTGCCCTCTGCGCCGATGATGATCTGGAGCCTTATGGCGGCTGTCGCCTCTGCCTCGTGGAGATAGAGGGGTGGGCTGGTCTACCTGCAGCCTGCACCACTCAAGCGAGAGAAAGGATGGTGGTGAGGACCACCTCGTCCCTCATCGATAGCGTGCGTCGCACCCTGGTGGAACTCCTCATGGCCAACGGCCACGGTGATTGCCTCACCTGCACTGCCAATCAGCGATGCGACCTGCAAAAGGTAGCCGCCTATGTGATACCTCAAGAGGGTCGCTTCCTAGGTGTGGAGCGCGCCTACCCTTTGGACGAGAGCAACCCCTTCTTCACTTTGGATATGAATAAGTGCATCCTCTGCGCCAAATGTGTGCGCACTTGTGATGAGATCCAATTTCTCCAGGCCCTCGATCTCGCCTACCGAGGGTATGAGACGAAGGTTTCGCCCGATTTCGACCAGCCTTGGTTGGAATCGATATGTGAATCCTGCGGCCAGTGTGAAGCCAAATGCCCGGTAGGGGCGATATACGAGCAGGCTAGGCTAGAGGCCACCCCCTCGGCGGAGACACGAACTGTATGTGTATATTGCGGTGTGGGGTGCGGCCTCTATCTTCTCACTAGAGGGGAGAGGGTAGTTGGCGTGCGGGGAGACCCGACGAACCCGGCCAGTAAGGGCCGCCTCTGCGTGAAGGGCCGCTTCGGCTACGGCTTCATTAACCACCCCGACCGTTTGAGTAGGCCTTTGATCAAGAGGGATGATCGCTTTGAGGAGGCCAGTTGGGATGAGGCTTTGAACCTGGTGGCCCAACGGCTCTTGGAGATCAAAGAGAGGTATGGGCCGGAGGCTATAGCCATCCTCGGCTCGGCTAAATGTACCAACGAGGAGAACTATCTGATCCAGAAGTTCGCCCGTCTAGTGATAGGGAACAACAATATCGATCACTGTGCTCGGCTCTGTCATGCCAGTTCGGTGACCGGATTGGCGGCGGCCTTCGGAAGCGGAGCCATGACCAACTCCATAGCCGACCTGGCGGAGGCGAAGGCTTTTTTGGTCATCGGTTCCAACACCACAGAACAGCACCCCATCATCGGTCTAGAGTTACGGGGGGCTGTACGGCGGGGGGCCAGGCTCATCTTGGCTGACCCGCGAAAGATCGATCTGATGCGGTACGCCACCCTCCATCTTCAGCACAGGCCGGGAAGCGATGTGGCCCTTCTTAACGGGTTGGCCCATATCATCCTCAAAGAGGGGCTGGAGGACAAGGAATTCATCGCCCAACGGACGGAGAATTTCGAGGCCTGGCGGGAGGTGGTAGGGGCTTATACCCCGGAGCGGGTGAGCGAGATCACAGGGGTGAAAGTCGAAGATCTTTACGCCGCGGCCCGCATCTACGCTACCTCGAAGCCAGCGGCGCTCCTCTATGCCATGGGGATTACCCAGCACACCAGCGGCCACCAGAACGTCTTGGCCTGCGCCAACCTATCTATGCTCACCGGGAATATAGGCCTCCCCGGTGGAGGGGTGAACCCCTTGCGGGGGCATAGCAACGTCCAAGGGGCCTGCGATGTGGGGGCGCTCTACAACTTCTTCCCTGGTTATCAACCGGTGAGTGACGAGGTAGTGAGGAAGAAGTTCGAGAAGGCGTGGGGCCAGAGTCTCCCTAGCAAGCCGGGGCTGACGTTAGTGGAGATCTTCAACGCGGCCCATGAGGGGAAGGTGCGGGGGATGTATATCATGGGGGAGAACGCGGTCCTCTCCGACCCCCATTCCCGCCACGTGCAGGAGGCGTTGGGGGCTTTGGATTTCTTGGTAGTACAGGAGATCTTCCTCTCGGAGACGGCGCAGTTGGCGGATGTGGTGCTACCGGCTGCCTCCTTCGCCGAGAAGGAGGGGACGATCACCAATACCGAGCGGCGGGTGCAGCGGTTGAGGCAGGCTATCCCTCCGGTGGGGGAGAGCAGACCTGATTGGGAGATAATCTGCGACCTAGCCAGGCGGATGGATGGGACAGACCCTGCCCAGTGGACATATAGTCACCCTTCAGAGATCATGGAGGAGATAGCCCGCTTGGCTCCCATATATGGGGGGATCAGTTACGAACGGCTGGAAGATGGGGGCCTCCAATGGCCCTGCCCCGATAGCGATCACCCCGGGACACCGATACTCCATGTGGGTCGCTTCACCCGCGGTCTAGGCCATTTCACCCCCGTAGAGCAGATGCCACCTGATGAGGAGACGGACGAGGAGTACCCCCTCATCCTCACCACCGGCCGCGTCCTGGAGCATTGGCATACCGGAACCATGACCCGGCGCGTGCCTGGGTTGGAAAGGTTGGTGCCCGAGGAGCGGATCCGTATGAACCCCCTCGATGCAGCCCAGCGGGGGGTAGAGGATGGCGACTGGGCGCGAATAGCCTCGCGTCGAGGGGAGGTGAGAGCCCGGGTTGAGGTCACCGAGGAGTGTGCGCCGGGGGTGGTCTTTATGACCTTTCATTTCGCTGAGGCCGCGGCCAACTTCCTGACCAACCCGGCTTTAGATCCGGTGGCCAAGATTCCGGAGTTCAAAGTCTGTGCCGTCCAGGTGGAGAGGCTAAAAGGCTAATCTCTTCATGGTCGGAACCTCTTAGACCCGCCCATAGGGCGGGTTTTTGGTTTGATATTTACTTACCCCGCCTATTATGTTATATTAAGTTCGGAGTGGTTTGTATTGTCAGGGAGGATGGAGATGAAGGCGGTGGTGATGGCTGGAGGACAGGGAACTAGGCTGCGCCCTCTGACCCTGGGGCGGCCCAAACC
>CAZERB010000055.1:0-6508 GCA_964514645.1 uncultured Anaerolineales bacterium | reverse complement strand
TAGGCTTGTCAGTCCCAGAAATATATGATATACTGGCCTTGTGCAAAGGGGCACAATTTTATGACTATTAAAGGAGGATACAAAGATGTACAAAAAACTCTTCATCCCGGGGCCGACCCATGTTCGGGACGAGATCCTGCAAGTGATGGCCACCCCCATGATCGGCCACCGCTCCCAGGATTACGTGGACCTTCAGCGCGAGGTGATCCCCAAACTCCAGAAGGTGCTCTACACCGAAAACCTCTGTTTCCTCTCCACCTCCTCCTCCACGGGGCTCATGGAGGCCGCCATAAGGAACTGCTCCCAGAAGAAAGTGCTCAATACCATCTGTGGAGCCTTCTCCAAGAGGTGGCACGAGATCACGCTGGCCAACGGCAAGGCCGCTGATCCTCTAGAGGTGGAGATGGGGCAGGCGATCACCCCAGAGATGATCGACGAGAAACTGAAAACCGGCCAGTACGACGCCCTCACCTTGGTACATAGCGAGACCTCCACGGGGGTTATGAACCCCCTCGACGAGATCGCCGAGGTGATGAAGAACTACCCCAAAGTCTGCTTCCTGGTGGACACCGTCAGTTCCATGGCTGGGGTCAAGATCGAGGTGGACAAGTTAGCCATCGACGTCTGTCTGGCAGGGGTACAAAAATGCTTCGCTCTACCTCCCGGATTGGCCGTGGCCTCGGTGAGTCAGAAGGCTATGGATCGTTCCGCAGAGGTGAAAAATAAGGGGTACTACTTCGACTTCCACGTCTTCCTCAAATATCTTGAGCGAGGCCAGACGCCGGCCACACCAGCCATTCCTCAGATTATGGCTCTCAACAAACAACTGGACGACATCTTGGCCGAGGGGACGGAGAACCGCTTCCAGCGGCACGCGGAGATGGCCAAGTTCGTTCAAAACTGGGCTCGCAAATATTTCGCCCTCTACTCCAATGAACGGTACCTTTCGAACACGGTCACCAACATCAAGAACACCCGAGGCATCAGCGTGGCCGGCCTCAACCAGGAGTTAGGAAAGCGGGGGGCTATGATCTCCAACGGTTATGGCCCTCTCAAAGAACATTGCTTCCGCATCGCCCACATGGGCGACTTGACCCTCGACGACCTGAAATGGGTCACGGGCCAAATCGAAGATATCCTGGGCTTATAGGGAGGTGAAATGAAGGTATTGATCTGCGACCCTACTGCTCCAGAGGCCATCGAGGAGATGCGCCGGGCAGGGATCGAGGTCGAGGTAAGGGACGATATATCGGCCGAAGAACTGGAGGCCTCCATCCCCGGCTATCAGGGGATGGTAGTGCGGAGCCGCACCAAGGTGCGGAAGAATATCATAGACGCGGGCAAAGATCTCAAGGTGATCGTTCGCGGCGGCGTAGGGCTGGACAACATCGACGCAGAGTCCGCGCAATCGAAGGGAATCACGGTGATGAACACCCCAGCCGCCAGTTCCGCTTCGGTGGCTGAACTCACCATCGGCTACCTCTTCGCCCTGGCGCGCCAAATCACCCAGGCCACAGCATCCATGAAAGCCAATAGATGGGAGAAGAAGAAGTTCCGGGGCACCGAGATCCAGGGCAAGACCCTGGGGCTTATCGGCTGTGGACGGATAGGCTCAGCAGTAGCCAGAAGGGCCCATGCCCTAGGGATGAAGGTGATCTTCTACCGTCGCAGCCGATACGAGATCGATTGTGCCATCCAAGTGCCCTTCAAGGAGTTGCTCCAGAGCTCAGACTACATCTCCCTACACGCGCCCCACACCGAGGAGACCCATCACCTGCTGGGTCGGGAAGAGTTCGCCATGATGAAGGATGGGGTTTACATCGTCCAGTGCGGCCGAGGGGGCACCATCGACGAGGAGGCCCTATATGAGGCCCTTGTATCGGGCAAGGTGGCGGGTGCGGCCCTCGACGTCTTCGAAACCGAGCCCGCGGTGGACAATAGGCTCCTTCAATTGGACAACGTTATCGGTTCGCCTCACATCGGCGCTGCCACGGTGGAGGCCCAAGCCCGAGTGGGTATGGAGGTGGCGAGCCTGATGATCGACTTCTACAAGGAGAGGTCCTAGGCCATCCCAGAGCATTGCCAGGCCCGCTTGCATCTTCAGCCGCTACCTGGGAGAGGGGAGAAAAGCCTGAAGCGAAACTGCGCCTTTGGGTCGATCTCCTCTCTTGTCAGCCTTCTTGTTGGTGGGCACAGCCGGCTTGATTCGCTGGCTTATACAGCCAGAGTGTGGGGTCAGATTGAGAGGTGGCCTAAGAGGGGGGCGAGATCTTCACCATGCTTCGCTACCTCTGGAACGTTATCCATCGCTCGACACATTCGGTCCTCACCCTCAACTGAAGATAGATTGTTGCTACCCTCCCTAGGTTTCTAGAATTGTAAGGAGGTCTCAAATGGCCAAGATAGCCCCTTTCCGCGGGGTAAGGTATAACCCCCAGAGATTCGAGAAATTGGATGTCACCGTCTCCCTCCCTTACGATAGGATAAAGGACGATTTGCAAGAGAGATATTACCAGTTGGATGAGCACAACATCATACGCATCATCAAGGGAAAAGCCTTTCCCGGGGATACGGAGACGGACAATCAATATACGCGGGCTAAGGAGTTCTACGAAGAGTGGCTCAAGGAAGGCATCCTCATCCGGGACCCCAAACCAGCCATCTATGCCTACACCCAGGAATTCAGGCTCCCCTCCGGAGAGTCTGCCACCCGCCTGGCCTTCATCGCCGCCTTACAACTTACCGAATACAAAGAGGGGATAGTTTTACCCCACGAGCGGACCCTCTCCGCCCCGAAGGTAGATCGCTTGAACCTCATGCGTGCCACAACCCTTGATTCTGAACTCATTTTTGTCCTCTACCCCGGCGACGAGATCGCCGCTCTCTTGGCTCCCTACCTCGCTAAGAGGCCCCATCTCGATCTTTATGCGGTAGGGGAGACCAGGGTGAGACACAGGGTCTGGGTGATCGATGACCAAGAGACTGTCGCCGCCGTACAGGCCCAGATGGAGCCCAAACGGAACCTGATCATCGCCGATGGCCATCACCGCTATGAGACCGCTCTCACCTACCGAGATGAGATGCGGGGAAAGATCGCTGACTGGACGCCAGAGATGGCTTTTAATTACCTGACGGTGTCTTTGGTGAGCATGGACGATCCCGGCCTCACCATCCTCCCTACCCACCGAGTGATGCACTCCCTCCCCCACTGGAAGACGGCGGAGTTCCTAGCCAAGGCAGAGGAGTTCTTCGAGGTCTCGCAAATCGAGGGAAAAGAGGAACTCTTCTCCAAGATGGCGCAGATGGCGGCAAAGGAACACCTCTTCGGCCTCTTCGATGGCCGGGGCTACTTTCTCCTCCGCCTCAAGGATGAAGGGGTGATGGACCGCTTTGTGGAGGCCTCACGAGCCCGGGAGTGGAAAACCCTCGATGTCTCTATCCTCCATGAACTGGTGATCGAAAGGCTATTGGGTCTCAGCAAGGAGAGCGTGAAGCGGGAGGAGAATATCCACTATATCCGAGACGCCGAGGAAGTCATCGAAGCGGTAGAAAGTGGCCAGGCCCAGTTCGTCTTCTTCTTGAACCCCACCAAGATAAGCCAGGTGAGAGCCTGCTCCGGGGTAGGCGAGAAGATGCCCCAGAAATCTACCGACTTCTACCCCAAGATGATCAGCGGCCTAGTGATGATGGCCGTGGGGAAAGAGGAGAGGCTGGGGTAACGGCTATCAGGAAGCGTCAATAGTGAGAAGCGAGCAAGTGAGCCACCGGGTCACTCGGTGGCTCAGGCCATTATAAGCCTCCTACAAGACCCTCTCGGCCTGAACCAGGCCCATCAGCACCCTCAGCCCCCTTCAGGCGCCCACCCCAACGCCCTGGCCTCCGGGGCGATATTCAACCTCATAACCCCCGCGCCATCTCTTGAGGCCAGGTAATAATAGCCGTCACCCTCCTCATAATGAAAGGCTAAGATCGCACCCCCATCAAGCGACCAGGCCACGAGGCCGGAGAAGGGGCTATCCTCCTCGGCCACCTGCACAGCCCCCTCATCGCTTAGATCCCAGGCCCAGAGCCCCCTGGCCTCGGTTACCTCATCCCAATAGGCAGCCCCGCTAAGCAAGAGATAGGCTAACCTTTGACCGTCGGGAGACCAGATAAAAGATCGAGCGTGCGTCCCCTGGGGAAGTTCCAAGGGTTGTGCCGTCGGCTGGGCCACGGCTAGATCGTAAACGAGGATCTGACCCCTCCCTGCTTCCGAGTCGAAGGAGGCCAAAGCCAACCGGCTAAGGTCCGGTGAGAGTACCGACTGATCGGGCATGGCATCCCCCTGGATGGGGATAGATTTGATAACCTGATCCCTCCTCCAACCATCGTAGACAACGATCTCTCCAAAAGCGTGATCGCCTCCTCGAGGGATAAGAAAGAGTTCACCTGAACCGTCGTTATAGCCTAGAAGCGTGGCCAAGGAACGATCTTTTAGGGTAGTCACCAGACGACGCTCCCCCGTCGGCAGGTCTACCACCCCCACTTCTACTGAACGGCCGAAGGTGAGGGCCTCTGGGTCCTCATAGGCTACGGTATAGGCGATAGCCTCCCCCCCTACCGACCAACAGAGGTCAAAGGCATCGAGGATAGCGCCCTCCGGTAACGTAAAAAGGGTAGTCGCACTCCCCTGCCTCAAATCTAAGAGACGCAATTCCAGCCCCAAAAGATAGGCCATCCTATTCCCGCGCAGCCGAGAGGTGGTAATCTGGCCCTCGCCGAGAGCGGCCATCTCCTGAGCGTTACCCCCTGAGAAGTCTCCACCATAGACCTTCGAACCCAAAAGGTAAATCAGTCGTCCCTGGCCGGTGATGGTTGGGCCAGGGGTAGCGGTGGCCGTCGGCGTGGACAAAGGTGTCTCGGTGGGAGGTGGCGCAGTCGTAGGTGAAGGAGCAGAGGTGGCTGGCGGCGACAGACAGGCAGATAAGAGAAATATCAGCCCCCAGATGAGACCAACTCGCTTATCCATCCTCTCCTCCCACTCGTTTATAGATAGCCAAAAGCCGTTTGGCCGCTTCGCTCCAACTGAACCGTTTAGCCTGCTCTAAACCTTTACCCCGCAACTCTCTCCGCAGAGAGAGGTCGCTTAGCCCCTTCTCCATGGCCTCAGCCAGGGCCTCGATATCTTGCGGCGGTACCAGAAGCGCGCCATCCCCTACCACCTCCGGCAAGGAGGAGAGGGCAGAAACCACTACCGGAGTCCCGCAGGCCATCGCCTCCAGCGGTGGCAAGCCGAACCCCTCGTAAAGGGAGGGGAAAACGAAGAGATCGGCTAAGTTATACAAGGCCGGTAGATCCTCTTCGGGCACGTAGCCCAAAAAGAGCACCCTCTCTTCCAAAGAGAGCCTCTCTATCTCTTGGAAGATGCCCTCATAGAGCCACCCTTTCCCCCCAGCGATGACCAACCGATGGGGATGCCTCCCCTTCAAAAGGGAGTAGGCTTGTAAGAGGCCCACATGGTTCTTCCGGGGCTCCAAGGTCCCCACAGTGAGGATGAAGGGGAAATCGAGACTATATCGGGCTTTTACGGAGGCTAGAGAGCCTTCATTCAGGGGATGAAACCGCTCTTCGACTCCCGGGTACAGGACCTCCACCCTACCCTCTTCTACCCCCAAGAGTTCGATGAGGTCACTCTTCGTATTTTGGGAATCAGCCAGAAGCAGGTCGGCCTGGCCTATAGAACGAGGTACGGCCTGGGTGAGGTACCAGCGCAGCCGGGGATCAGCGCCCTCTGGGTAGCGCAGGAAGGAGAGGTCATGGATAGTGAGGATGCTCTTGCCCCTACAGAGGGGAGGGAGCACAAAGTCGGGAGAGTGAAAGAGGTCAAGTGGCCCGGTGAAAAGGTCAGCGGGGAGAGGCAACCGCAACCTTTGCCAGAGGATGGTAACCCGATGAGGGGAAAGAGGCAGATAGCGAAGTCGAAAATTGACGGGAAAGGTACATTCCTCTTTCGGGCGACCAGCCACCAGAAGAAGGTATTCATTCTCCCTATCCAATTGGGCTAGGGCTCTTACCAGACCGCGCGCATACCGCCCGATCCCCGCCCTCTGATGCACCGCTGCCGTGTAGTCGATCCCTATCCGCAACCCTTACTCCGCCTCCCGGAACGTCCAGACTAGATTGGCGAAGAAGTTCCAAATCAGGACTATGATAATGGCGATAGCCGTTGCGTAGATATACCAGAGCCCCAGCACCTCGAACAAGAAATAGAAGATAACCGACCTGGTTCCTAACCCCGCTACGCTCACGATAAAAAACTGGGTAAACTGCACGGCTGGCCCCTTATGCTTGATGTCGCCGAAGGTCCAAGTGCGGTTCAAGATATAATTGTTTACCACCGCACAGGTGAAGGAGATAGCCTGGGCGATGAGCGCGTAAAGCCCCACCCGTTCCACCAGGGCGATGAGGATGGTGTAATCGACCACCGCGCCGATGGTACCCACTACCGACCACTTGATGAACCGCTCCA
>CAZERB010000054.1:0-6556 GCA_964514645.1 uncultured Anaerolineales bacterium | reverse complement strand
TAGGCGCCCATGCCGTACGAAAGGCCGAAGTTGATGCTCTTGGCTATGCGCCGCATCTCAGGGGTCACTTGCGAGAGGGGGACATCCATGACAGTAGCCGCTGTACTGGCATGGATATCCTCCCCCCGGTCGAAGGCGCTCAAAAGCCCCGCGTCCTGGGAGATATGAGCCATGATCCGCAACTCCACTTGGGAGTAGTCGGCGGACAAAAGCAAGCAACCCTCCTCCGCTATGAACGCTCGCCGCACCTCTCGCCCTATCTCGGTACGGATGGGGATATTTTGCAGATTGGGGTCGCTGGAGGAGATCCGCCCTGTCACCGTTCCTGTTTGATTATAAGAGGTATGAACCCTCCCCGTCCGTGGGTTTACCAAGAGCGGCAAAGCATCGACGTAGGTGGATTTCAGTTTGCTGAGTTGCCGATGCTCCAAGACCAATTCGATGATGGGATGCATACCCCGCAACTGCTCCAAGACCTCAGCCGAGGTGGAATATCCGGTCTTAGTTCTGGCTTTAGCCGGGAGGCCCAACTCCTCAAAGAGGACAGTGCCAAGTTGCTGGGTGGAGGATACGTTGAAGGGATGACCGGCCATCTCGTAGATCTCCCCCTCTAGAGAACTGATACGCAGATATAGTTCCCGGGACATCTGCTTCAGGTGCTCTATGTCGAGGGCCACCCCGGCCATCTCCATGGCCACCAAGACCTCGACCAGCGGAATCTCCACCTGGACAAAGAGATCCCAAAGTTGGCGCTCTTTCAGTTCTGCCTCCAAGAGCCTAGCCAACCGCTCCGTGGCTTCCACATCGGCGACAGCGTAGGGGGCTGCGGCGGCGATGGGAACCTGAGCCATGCTCTTCTGCTTTCTCCCTTCGCCGATCAGTTCGCTGATGGAGGTCATCTCCACCCCCAGTTTCCGCCAAGCCAAATTCTTCAAGCCAAAGCCCCTTCCCCCCGGGTCGAGGAGATAAGCGGCGATCATAGTATCGAAGGCCAGCCCCTGAACCTCAAGACCATAACGACGCAAAACTATTAAGTCGTATATGGCGTTATGGGCCCATTTAGCCACCCCGTCGTCCCTCAGGACGGGGGCTAAGGCGGCCCTAACCTCCTCCCAAGACAATTGCCCCTTTCCCTCGGGATCCTGTAAGGATAGGGACGGCTCCCAGTGCCCGAGGGGGATATAGTACCCCCCTCCAGGCTCCGTAGTAAGGGCCAGCCCCACCAAATCTACGGAAATGGCATCAGTGCCTGTGGTCTCCACATCCAAAGTCAAGTGAGGAGAGCGGGATAATTCGGCCACTACCCTTTCCAGCGCCTTTTTTGTAGTCATCACTTGGCAATTAAGGGCTGCTTTCTCCTCGGAGGTCAAGAGCATCAACTGCTCCGCCTTTTGCTCCGACTTGGGCAAACGATCTACCAGACTTCGAAACTCTAACTCCCGGAAAACTTCTATCACTCGATCTCGGTCGTAGTCTCTAGTGCGACACTTCTCCAGATCTAGGGTAATGGGGACATCGGTGACGATGGTAGCCAAACGCTTGCTCAAAAAAGCCTGCTCCTTGTGCTCAGCGAGGGCCTTTCTGACCCTGGCTGGTTCGATCTCCTCTAGGTGCTCATAGATCTCCTCGATGGTGCCGTACCTTTTGACGAGATCGGTGGCGTACTTAGGCCCTATACCCGGAACCCCGGGTATGTTATCCGATGCGTCTCCCACCAGAGCCTTGTAATTCACCAGCAGGGAGGGTCGAAAGTCGTACTTCTCCTCGATCGCTTTCTCATCAAAGAGCCTGGCTTCGGAGAAAGACTGTCGGTGGCCCCCGGTGGTCAATACCTTGACCCTAGGAGATACCAACTGAAAGGCATCGTAATCGCCGGTGAGAATGAGGGTCTCCACCCCCACCTCCTGGGCCTGCTTTGAGAGGGTGCCGATGAGGTCGTCGGCCTCGTACCTCTCCACCTCGAAGATAGGGATGCCTAGAGCCTCGATCACCTCCGCTATCCGAGCCATCTGATCCCTCATCTCCTCGGGCATGCGAGCCCGCTGAGCCTTATACTCCTTGAACTCCTGGTGCCTAAAGGTTTCCTTCCCCGCATCGAAGGTCACGGCGATGTAATCAGGCTTCTCCTGCTCCAAAGCCCGAAGGAGCATCAGGGTGAAGCCGTACACCGCATTGGTCAACTCCCCTCGAGAGGTGGAGAAAGCATCTATGGGGAGAGCGAAGAAGGCTCTATAGGCTAAAGCGTGCCCATCGACAAGAACTAGTTTCTTTCCCATCGCCTCACTTCCTGACTATATCCATTCTAGCCGCTCGCAAAGCCAAAGTCAAAGAGGGGCAGCCAAAGTGGTGAAAACTACGTCCTCGCGTAGCGTAGGGGGAAAGAAGATAGATTCATACTATCTCTTCCTGCTTCCTGTCCCCACAATCGGTCAAATTCTAACGGCTTGGGGGCGGCGAGGGCCAAAGAATATATCCCCTTTTTGAAGGGTATCGGGTAGCCTTAGATCTCAGGCTTAAGGGAGCAGGAAAAGAAGAGAACCGTTTGGGATGCTCCCTTTATCTAAGAGCCTTGCCTGAGAAGCGCGGAAACTATATAAGCCAGGAGAACCAAACCTGCCCCTAGGAGGAGAAGGTGGATGAGGCAACCGCCGATCTTCTTGATCAGTCCGAAGAGCCAAGTCACTATAAGCACCGCGATGACGAGGCCCGCCAGGATAGTAATAGCACTTCCCACTCGATCCCCCATACCTGTTTGTGGTATTCTAGGGGGCGAAGAGCCAGATGTCAAGACCGCAACCGCTACGAGGTGGCCGAAATGGCCATCTCATGATATACTGAAAACGAGGAGCGGGGCTATGATCAACCATTTCATTCCCAGCCAGAGAAGAGAGGAAGAGATCCCTCTGGGGCGGTACCTGGACCCGATGCCGGGAAACGTGGTCTCCCGATACATCGAAGCCTATTCCCATCCTGGAGGTATGATCTTAGACCCCTTCTGCCAGACGGCGGTAGTGATAGAGGAAGCGGTTCGAAAGGGAAGATCAGCCCTCGCCGCTCACTTCAGCCCCCTAAACGTGCTTATTGCGCGGGCCACCCTCAGCCTCCCCTTACCGGAGGAGATCGATGCCGCCACCACCCGCCTCGGCGACGCCCCAAAACTAGGAGCCTCTCTGCGAGAGCACATCACCCAACTCTACGTCACATCCTGTCACCGCTGCCGAAATCCCGTGGTGGCTGACCACTTTGCCTGGGATAGGGAACGGGGGTTGCCGGTAGAGAAAGGGTACCTTTGTCCCCATTGCGAAGCCCAAGGCGACTTTCCCGTAGAGGAATCCGACCTGGAGAGCCTGGCCAAGATAGAGGAGCGAGGCGTCCACTATTGGTATCTTCTAGATCGCCTAGCCTCCCCCGACGAGGAAGGACGGGAGTTGGCCCAAAGCCTGCTGGAACTCTATACCCCCCGCAACCTATACGCCCTGGTGAACCTCTCTATGAAAGTGGAGGCCCTCTTCTCCGGCTCCCCCGTCTTGGAGGCGCTGCAACTGATGCTTCTCATCTGCCTTGATACCTGCCGGAAACTGGAGGGGGAAGACCGAGCCCGACTTCGGCCCCCGCGGAGTTTTAGGGAACGAAACGTCTGGCACGCTTTCGAGGAGGCTTACCTTCAACTGCGCTCCCTCTCCTCGAAACTCAGGCTTTCAGATAACGTTCCGCCATCTACTGAGGCCATAGTCAAGCGGTCTATTCGCGACTTGGCTTCGGCTTTGGAGCGAGAGAGCCTAGATCTAATCATAACGACTCCCCCACCCCTCGATCGCCCCTTCTGGGCCCTATCTTATCTCTGGACCGGCTGGCTCCTGGGCAAGGAGGAGACGACGGTCTTCAAGCCGTTCTTACGACCTCGCTCCTTGGACTGGTCATGGTACCAAAGGGCCACCGCTGCCGCCATGCGGCATCTTGTGCCCCTCTTGCGCCCCGAGGGGAGGATAGTCTTCATTTTGGGGCGTGGCGAACTCCCTCAAGCCGAGCGCCTCATCCTGGCGGGAGCAGAGGTAGAGCTGCAGTTGGAAGGGCTCTTCCTCCAGCCCTGCGAACCCAGCACGACCGTTCTCTTGCGAAAAGAGAGGGCCAACAGTTATCGCCTTTCCTTGGTGAAGAATCGCCCCCCAAAGAGGCTCCCTTCTGCCACTAGCCTCGCTTCCCGCATGCGAAGGTCTGCTTTCGAGGCTTGCCGGAAACTCCTCCGAGAGCGTGGCGACCCGTTGCTCTTCGAGTGGCTCCACGCTGCCATCCTCAAGCGATGGAGCGAAAAGGACCTCCTTCGCCAGGCGACGCTTCTAGAAGAGGTATCTCTCGCTCAATTCGCCGCTGAGCAGATGGAAGAGAGTCTGAAGGAGAGCCTGGATACCGGGAATTGCATCCTGCTGGATGAGACGGGGGAGATCAGGGAGGATGCAGAAGCAGATTGGAACTCTTCCCTCTGGTGGCTAAAAGAAGCGCCTCCTCCCTCCCCCCTTGGCGACCAGGTGGAGAAGGTGACCTCTCAACTGCTCCAAGAGACAAAAGGGTTCCAACAGGTAAGAGAGGAGGTCTATTCCTTTTTCCCGGGGCTCCTAACCCCTGATCCGGGGCTGGTGGAGGAGGCTCTCCATTCCTATGGCCAGGAGAGTCCACCGGAGGGGGGGCGAGAGGAGATGATCGCTCTCCTCCTTCATTTAGGAGAGCGCCTGGGGTTCCAAGCCTGGGCTGGTGCCAGGTTGCCCCGCTACGCCGATGTAGTCTGGCGGGATGGGGAAACTTCTTACATCTTTCTTATCTGCCAGAGAATATCGCTAGGGGAACTCTGCTGTTGGATGGAGAAGGGAGCCAAGGCTCGTCATCTAATCCTCATCCCCGATGAGAGGGCCTCGCTTCTACGACTCAGGCTGGAGGCCTCTCCCCTCATCCGAAAGCGACTGATGGTAAGCGATTGGGATTTCTTGAAATTCGGCCACCTCCGATCGGTGGCCGCCCAAGAGGAGGTGGACCGCCACGACCTGAAGAAGATTGTGGGGCTCCTGCCCCCTATAGAGAGCGCAGAGGCGCAGTTGCCGCTCTTCCCTTAAAGGAGGTGTGCCCAATGCTGCGAGAGGAACCCCCTCGACTAAGGCTGGCCCATCTGCCCACCCCCTTGGAGGAGATGCCAAATTTAAGGCAGAGGCTCAAAGGGCCACACCTGTTCATAAAGAGAGATGACCAAACCGGCCTGGCCACCGGGGGGAACAAGACCCGCAAATTAGAGTACCTCATGGCTGACGCCCTAGCCCAGGGGGCCGATACCATAGTTACCCTGGGCGCTGCCCAATCGAATCATGTACGCCAGACCGCCGCAGCGGCTGCTAAATTGGGCCTCAGGGCTGTATTGCTACTGCGAGGAGAAGAGCCGCCACTGCGCACCGGCAACCTCCTTTTAGATAGCCTGCTTGGCGCAGAGGTGCGGTGGATGGGCCCTCAGAGGCAGATACCCCCGGAGCAGATAGCCGGAGTACTTGAAGAACTCATGCAAGCAGGGCAAAAGCCGTATCTCGTCCCCTACGGTGGCTCAAACGAGGTAGGGGTATTAGGCTATATCCAAGCCATGAGGGAACTCTTGGATCAATTAGAAGGAAGGGAGATAGAGGCCGACTACCTAGTGATAGCCACCAGCTCCGGAGGGACACAGGTGGGGCTCACCCTGGGAGCTAAGATTTACGGATATGCAGGAGAGATCGTAGGCATAAGCGTGGATCTGCCCAGAGAGGAACTATTGAGCAATTTGGTGAGCCTGGCTCAAGCCACGGCTTCCCGCTGGGAGTTCGCGCTTTCTCTCGGTAGGGACGATTTCATAGTCTACGATGACTATCTGGGAGGGGGGTATGGCGTCTTAGGACCGCCGGAGGCGGAGGCCATAAGGCTCCTGGCCCGCACCGAGGCCATCCTTTTAGACCCTGTTTATACCGGTAGGGCTATGGCTGGGCTCCTGGACCTCATCCATAAGGGCACCTTCAAACCCGAGGAGACAGTCGTCTTCTGGCACACCGGCGGCGTCCCTTCCCTCTTCGCCTACGCTGAGGAGTTATCCTTTAGGCCACCTCGAACCGGGCGGTGAAATGGCGAAGGCGAGGTGCTTCGTAGACTATCTTTAGACCCCTAATCTTTCCCCGCTCTCCGTAGAGTCGGGCTATGAGATCGACCACATAGTCCAGGTGGCTTTGGGTATAGACCCGTCGGGGAAGGGCCAAGCGCACCAACTCCAGTTTTGGATAGATCACCTCCCCCGTGGCCTCATCCTTGCGGGCGAAGGAGACGCTCCCCAACTCCACCGCTCTGATGCCCCCTTCCAGATATAATTGGGCCACCAGAGCCTGTCCCGGGAACTGGCTCTGGGGGATATGGGGCAAGAACCGCTTGGCATCTATGTAAACCGCATGCCCTCCCAAAGGCTCGAAGATGGGAACCCCCACCTCCCGCAACCGATCCCCAAAATACTGGGTTTGGCCGATCCGATAGGTCAGGTACTCCTCGTTGAGACCCTCCC
>CAZERB010000053.1:0-6664 GCA_964514645.1 uncultured Anaerolineales bacterium | reverse complement strand
ACGGCGGAAAGAGCATAGTGGAACGGGCTCGCCAACGAGTCCAAGAGATCATCGCCTCTTATCAACCTAAGGAGATGCCGCCAGAGGTGGAGAAGGAGTTGACCAAAATCGTCACCTCCGCGGCGCGGAAATGTGGAATGGAGAGGTTGCCCCCCCTGGAAGGTTGACCTCCGAGCGAAGACCCTCTTCGCTTATGTAGGACGCTGATTCTTCTCATAAGTGCTGCTTGCCCACTCGTGTTGTTCACCTTCTTGACCATAAGAGAATAACCGAGACTTCCGATGGAGGTCTCGGCCCAGGATCAAGCCTAATCGAGGTGTGGTTCTATCCTAGCCACCAGTTGGGGCTTGGGCATATACCCTACCAGCCTCTCCACCGGCTGGCCTCTCTGGAAAAGGATAAGGGTGGGTATGCCGCGGATTCCATACCGGGTGGCGATGCTAGGGTTAGTATCCACGTCGATCCTCGCCACCCTCAACCGCCCTTCGTATTCCGAAGCGATCTCCTCCACGAGAGGTGCGATCCGATGACAAGGTCCACACCACTCTGCCCAGAAATCGACAACCACCGGGATCGAAGCCCTGATCACCTCTTCCTCAAAACTCTCATCGCTGACGGCAACTACTTTGCTCATCGACACCTCCTTCCACTCTTCTCCCCTAGAAGATACTATCTCTCGTGAACTTTGTCAAAGCCGCACCCCCTCCAGCCACTCCTCCAAGGGACCCTCCAACTCTCGCTTGGGAGCGCGCCCAAAAAATTCCTTCACCGCCCGGCGGGGATCCTTCCCCTTGAAAAGCACTCGGTAGATCTCCTCGGTAATGGGCATCTCTATGCCATACTTTCGGGCCAACTTTCTGGCCGCCTTGGCGGTATAGATCCCCTCGGCGACCATGATCATAGAGGCTTGTATATCTTCTAGGCTGCGCCCTTTAGCCAGTTCCTCCCCCACATAGTGATTCCGGCTATGCCGGCTGGAGCAGGTACATACGAGATCCCCGATGCCGGCCAGGCCAGCGAAGGTGAGGGGGTTGGCCCCCGCCGCCACGCCCACGCGGGCGATCTCGGCCAATCCCCGAGTCATAAACGCCGCCTTGGCGTTATCGCCATAGCCAAACTCGTCGGCCGCCCCGGCCCCTATGGCGATAATATTCTTCAGAGCCCCTCCTAACTCCACCCCTATGATGTCGTCGTGAGCATAGACACGGAAACGAGACCCCATAATGGTCTTTTGAACCCAGGTCGCTACCTCGATATCCGGAGAGGCTACCACGCTGCTAGCAGGCAACCCCGCCGCTATCTCCCTCACCAAGTTGGGCCCAGAGAGGGCACAAAGGGGGAAGCCCGACCCCAGTTCTTTCTCTAATAGTTGAGACATGCGAAGAGCGCTCTTTATCTCCAGCCCCTTGGCCGCGCTTACGATCACCGTCCCTGGCTGTAGGTGAGGTCGCAGTAGCCTAATATTCTTTCGCATCGATTGGGCCGGCACCACCATGAAGAGGAGATGGCAGGAATCCACGGCTTTAGCCAGGGAAGCGGTGATCTTCAACCCAGGGGGCAAGATCACCCCAGGAAGGAAGCGCCGATTCTCCCGCCGCAATCGCAACTCCTCGGCTTCTTCCTCCGTCCTAGCCCACAGAGTAACGGAGAGCCCCTTGCAGGTCAGCATCACCGCTAGCATGGTCCCCCAACTGCCGGTCCCTACAACGGCCACACCACTCACCGGCTTCTCCTCTTCCCCGACTCCCCGATCCTCCGCTCCATACCCTTTAGAAGACGACCGATGTTGGGCCGATGGGCGAAGACGATAATCCCTCCGGCCAGGATTCCATAGGCCAGATGCTCCCAGGAGCCTCGAAAGAAGAGCCTCTGACCTAAGAGGGCCAAAGGTATCAAGAAAGCGAAAGCGAGGGAGCCCAGGGAGACATAGCGAGAGATAACGGCTACCAGGAACCCCGAGAGAGCCACAACCAGGGTGGTCACAGGCTCCAGGATCAAGAGACCTCCCAAGGTGGTCCCTACCCCTGCCCCACCACGCCAGCCCAGAAAGAGCGACCAATTGTGGCCCACCAAGGCTGCGAGAGCGGCCACGGCCACTGTCGCCTCGTTATGCCACAAGGCTCTGGCCACCAGCACGGCGACCACGCCCTTGCCTACATCTCCCAAAATGGTGATGGCCGCTGGAAAGGCCCCTACGGTGCGAAGGATGTTCGCCCCTCCCGTCCTGCCGCTCCCGTATTCCCGGATGTCGATACCCTTCCATAGCCGCCCCACGATGTAACCGGTAGGAAAGGCCCCCAGAAAGTAGCCCATAAAGGCTGCCAAAAGGTAAGTGGTGACCATCTTCATAAAGTAGAACACAAGGGCCGATTCCTCGTTGCGAACTCAGGCCACCACCCGAAAAGGGTTGAAGTCGGTATCCACGTCGTAGTAATCTTCGTTCTCTACCCTCTTCAGGGTATTGACTACCAGGTAGGTGAGGGGCGTGACCAGGGCTTCGAAGCCGGTCTTGAAAAGGTAGTTGGAGATGATGATACTCAAGAGAAGGGAAGGGTTATAGAGACCGTAGAAGGCAATGAGGACGAAAAGCAAGGTATCCACCCCTTCGCCCACCATGGTGCTTCCGATGGTCCGAGTCCAGAGCCATCTTCCGTGAGTGAACACCTTCATCTTGGCTAAGGTATAGGAGTTGGAGAACTCTCCAGCGAAATAGGCGATAAGGCTGCCCAAGACGATACGAGGGGTCTGGCCCAGAATGGCCATGTAGGCCTCCTGGCCTCTCCACCCCTCCGCCGGAGGAAGGGCTCCCACGATGGCGAAGACCAGAGCCATCAGAATTGCACATCCGAAGCCGATCCAGATCACCCTGCGGGAACGGCTGTAGCCGTAAACCTCGGTGAGGATGTCGCCGAAGATATAGGAGATGGGGAAAAGGATAGTCCCCCCATCGAAGGTAAAAGGCCCCAGATCTAGGATCTTCGAAGAGGCGACATTTGAGATGAGCAACACAGCCACAAAGATGGCCATCACCAGGTCGAAATATCTGTACCCCTTTCGCATCTACGGGGCCTCCGCTTCTTTTACCTTCCACAACCGACAGAAGGCACAGAGCCCAGGCGCTGTGGTGGGCTGGCCGCACCTCTCGCACTCGCCCAATTCTAACCCTTCACCAACCATAATGCATTCGGCACCATCCCTTAGGTCGGCGCTCTCAAGGTCTGAGGGAAGCGTCCGAGGAAAAAGCCCCTTTCCCTTGGCTTGTTGGAAACTCAAATAAAACTGCGACTTTGCCCCCCTCGACCTCTCCTCCAGGCGGTTTAACAACTCTTTATAAAAGATGGTAGTGGCTCCTGTGGCGAAGGAACACTCCTCATAGATGTAGTCGATGCCTCTTAAGATGGCGTAGGCCGCCGTCTCCCGCTCGTAGAACCTGAAGAAGGGCTTCACCTTTCGCGCCAGCCGAGGAGGGGTGGAGGGGAGCACCGGAGCCTGGCGGGCTAGGTACCCCGTCTGCCAGTGGAGGACGTTCTGCAAGAGAACGGCCACCTCATCGTCTAAGTTGTGCCCGGTGGCCAGGATAGCCCCCTCCTCTAAGGCGGCCCTGTTCATTACGTACCGTTTCACCAGCCCACAGAGGGAGCAGCTTTTCTGTCCCGGCCTCTCCTTAACCAACTGGGGGATCGACTTTCCATACACTTCCTCCACGTCCACCACTTTAAACCTGGCCCCTTCCCTCTTCTCCACAAACCTCTGTACCTTGGCTAAAGAATTAGAAGAGTAACCCTCTTCAAAGATGCCCAGGTCTATATAAAGGCCCTGAGCCTCGTAGCCCAGGCGAAGAAGCACATCCCATAGGCTGAGGCTGTCCTTCCCCCCGGAGACGGCCACCAAGATAGTGTCTCCTGGGCCGAACATCTCATATTTCTTGATGAACCGTTGAGTTTGAGCCGGTATCCATTCCAGGAAATGCTCCCCGCAGAGGGCCAGTTTGTGCTGGCGCATATTTATGACCGCGGGTTTCGCACACTTACGACACCTCACCATCGCCTCCTGAAACCACAGCGATCAGTTTCACCTCATCTCCATCGCGCAAGATTACGTCGTCGGTGACCAGTTCGCCGTTGCGGACGACGAGCACCGCTTCGGGGTCTAGCCCCACCTTCTTGATAGCGTCCCGGGCGGTCATCCCGCCCGGGAGTTCCCATTCCTTGTCTCGGTATATTATCTTCATCCCAACTCTATCGGTCTTCCCTTCTTTGGCAAACGAACTCTAATATCTCCCCTTAACTCGTAGACAAAACGCTTCGGCTTCACCGTATGGACGGGTATCACCACCTGGGGACAGATACGGCGTACCAGGTCGATGATATCTCCGCCGCTGGCGTGTCCCGAAGCGTGTAGCCTCTTGTCGGCTGAGGGGTCATCAGGGTCGCCTACGAAACGGATATGGAAATGGTCCAACCAGTTGCGCAGCCGCTTAAGGTCCATCTTCATCTCCTCGTTGAACGCCTCGCTAGAAGAGTAGATATAAATAGCCTCCTCCGGCTCGATATCCACGAGATCGTTGATGTCGAAGAAACTGAAACAGAGGATGTACCCCCCTGGGTCGCCCCGTACCTCAGGGGCCCCGATGAGCCGCTCCTCCCGACGATATCGATTTCTCAATTTCTCTTCCCAAGGCCGGGGGGCGCTCTTCACATCTGCATAGACCACCAGATGCTCATCTTGGGCCACATCGGGCAGATCCTGGGAGGCAACCCTCATCGCTTCCAAGAGGTAGGCATCAGCCGGGGATATGGCTAGCCTTCTCCCCACCTCCTTCGCCATCTGGAGGAAGGTAATCAGACGCTCCACGTTGCGGGCCCCGAAGTCGGCTATGATGAGCCCCGAAGCCCCCTTCGCTACCTCCAAAGCAGCATCGAAAACCTCCTCTTCGGTGACCCTCTTATCATCATCGATCCGCGTCCCCTCGCAGATAAGGGCCACAGGGTTCAGAGCGGCTACCTCCTCGATAAACCTCTCGGTTAGATGGCCATATCTTCCATGAAGTCTGAAATCTCCCGTATAGACGACCCACCCCACTGAAGTCTCTACGGCGAAGGCGGTGGCGCCAAAGATGGAATGATCCACAGGGAAATAGCGCAAGGGAAGGCTCCCGATCTTATCCACCGCTCCCTTTCGAATCTGGGGCTTTATCTCCTTAGTGAAGACCGGGGAACTGGACCAGAAACCGCTCCCCACGAGCGAAGGCTGATCCAAGAGAACGAAGGGCCGCCCCTGGTAATGATAAAGAGGGTTCTTCTTCTGGCTTACGGGGTGCAGGAGACCCTCCTCTAGTTCCCGCCAGGTGAAATAACAGACCTCCCTCTCGATATCGGAAGATTGGCCAATGTCCTGGACCACCTTGGCGATGAAAGCGGTCATGGCTGTGGTGTAGATGGGGATATCGCCATGGAGAAAGGAGATGTAGCCCGAATGGTCGAGATGGGCGTGGGAGAGCAAGACCCCATCCACATCAAGGTGACGGTGCAACGGCGATGAGGTCAGGAAAGCCTTATCTTCAGGCGACAAGGCGGCCACAAAATCGGCTCGGTAGATCCCCTCTAGGGGGGGCAGGAGCCCCAAGCGCAGAGGGTCCCGGAGCCCCACCCCGGCACGAGGTTTGAGATACTCCTCGAAGAAGAGGTATCGGCGAGCGAAGGGCAAGCCGAAGTCGAAAAAGAGCCGCGTCCCTCTCTCCTCATCCTCTAAGAGGATCTTATTGCCACCTATGGAGAGGACACCATCGTAGCAAGTGATTGATACGCTCATACCTTGATTCTACGTGAAGCGGGGCCAAGGGTCAAGAGACCGTTAAGAGAGAAAATTTGCTGACACTAGGTCGGCCACTGTTAAAATGTGACGCTACGGTCTATAGGCGCTCTTTTCGTTTGTTTAGAGTATATACCCTTTTGCCCTCTCGCCTTCTTCCCAGCCCAACTCCAAGGCTTCCTCGTTCAGCCGCTCCGTCCCTTTGGGAGCGTGGGCTCGAAGCGCCTCTATTAACTCTTCCTTGGATGCTACGCCTGTAGCCCTACCCAGGACCCCCAAGGCCACCATATTGGCTGCTACCGCCCTCAGCCTCTCCCGGGCCAAGCGAGTGATGGGAACCCTAATCACCCTCCCCTCAACCTGAGGCTCCCCTTTCACCTCCGTAGAATCGATAATCATCGTTCCCCCAGGGCGCAACTGACTTCCGTACTCTTCGAGCGCTTCCTGGCTCATCACCAGGAGGAGGTCGGGAGAAGTGGTTTTGGGGTAGATTATCTCCTCCTCGTCGATGACCACCTCGGAGAAGGAAGTACCGCCCCGCACCTGAGGAGAGTATGACTGGCTCATGGCCACGTTGCGGCCACTTCTTAGTGCGGCCTGGCCCAAAATCAGGCCGGCCAGGACCAACCCCTGTCCTCCCCTCCCTGCCAATCGGATCTCGTACCTCATAAATCCCGCACCAGGATGGCTAAATCGGGGCAGTGCAACTCGCAAAGTTTGCAATTAGTACAAGCCTCCAGCCTCACGACTCTAGGCTTTCCCTCCTCATCGGCTTCCAAGACATCGAAGGGGCAAAACTCCACACAGAGTCCGCAGGCTTTGCACCATTCGTAGTTTATCTCGATATCGTAAA
>CAZERB010000052.1:0-6910 GCA_964514645.1 uncultured Anaerolineales bacterium | reverse complement strand
TCACCATCATCGCTTCGACCACGGCCACAGACACCATCGCCCTCCACGACCGAGACGACCCCCTCTTCTTACAAGCGGCCCACGAATCAGCCCAGAAAGCCTATGCCCAGGCGGGGGTAGGCCTGGAGGATATCGATCTCTTCGAGTTGCACGATGCCTTCACTATCATGGCCGCCCTATCTCTGGAGGCCTGCGGTTTCGCTGATAACGGCCGAGGGGTAGAACTGGCCAAAGATGGGGAGATATCCCTCCAAGGCAGAATCCCCATCTCCACCATGGGAGGGCTGAAAGGAAGAGGCCACCCCGTAGGCGCTACCGGCGTCTATCAGGTCGTAGAACTGGTTCAGCAATTGAAAGGCGAGGCGGGTGACAATCAAGTGGAGTGCCATCTGGGGATGGCCCAAAGCATAGGGGGGACGGGAGCCACGGCCATAACCCATATCCTCAAGGGGCCGAATTAAAATGCTAGTGGGCAAAGAAAGGGGAACAAGATGATTTTGGGTCAATCGATTCTCTTTCCTTTAATTGTCCTTCTGGCCTTTGTTTCGTTTCTAGTGGCTGCCATCGTCTACTTCAGGGGCGAGAAAGAGCCAGACTCTCTTCAGCGGCGTTTCCTCCCCCGTTTCTACGCCTACGCCATGCTTTTCATCTCCTCCCTCATAATCCTCATAGGAGGGGGACTCCTCTTGAAGGCCGCTTTTGCCTTCCCACTGGACATAGAGTTCAGTTACCAGGGACAGCCTATCTACACCGAGTTTGAGGTAGTTGAGGTACAACCGGTACCTCCTACGGAGCCCCCACCGCCAATCCCTACACCAGTTCCTGAGTGGAAATCGCCCACCTTTAAGGGTATAGAGTATCGTGAGGAGGAGCGATTGCGGGACCTCCTCAACGGGGCGACTTTGGTTGGGGTAGGGGCTCTTTTCTTCGCTCTGCATTGGGCTCTTCGCAAGCGGGTAGAGAGCCAAGAGGAACGGGCTCTCTCCTTCCTGAATAAGGCCTACCTCATGGTGAGCGGCGTGGTCTATGGTGGCCTCAGCCTGGTGATGCTCCCCATGGGGCTCTATCAACTCATCGAGTTTTACTTTATCCCGCGAGGCGATCCAGAGCAGACCCTTTGGAGTTGGCCTATCCCCGGCGACACCCTGGGCTATGCTTTTGTGGCCTTGATCTTATGGCTGTCGATCCTCCCCCAATTATTCAAGAGCCTGGGGGAGGAGAGGTAGCGAGGGCTAGTCCAGGGATCGAGGGCCTGCGGCAAGCAAGAAAAGAGAGGTCAAGAGTCTATGTCTTTAGCCAGACATTGGCGCTTGCAGGATGAAAGGTACAAACTGATAGGGAGGGAGTGCGCTACCTGCGGCAAGAAACTCTTCCCTTCGCGGGATATCTGCCCCCACTGCGGCTCTAGAGATCTTAAGCCTTATAGGTTTGCGGGAATGGGGGAAATCTACTCCTACTCCACTATCTACCAACCCCCAGCCGGATATGAGGCTTTCGTGCCTTATACCGTGGCTTTGATCCGGCTGGATGAGGGCCCTCTCGTCGCCGCTCAACTGACCGATCTGGATAGAGAAGAGGTGGGGATCGGCCAGCGGGTAGAGATGGTCACCCGTAAACTCCGGGAGTACGGGCCGGAGGGGCTCATCGTCTACGGCTACAAGTTCCGGCCGGTTCTGAAAGGCTAAGTGAACGACTCAAAAGGGCGACCCCTTGTTAGGTCGCCTGTCGTCCTCCTCATAACACCACATCGGACATGCGCCGAAAGTTTCTGTATAATCATTGTTAGGCGGCCTCGAACTAAGAAAGGAGAAAGGAAATGGAAAAGCAAATAACACCAGGGCTCAAATACACATTCCTTGTCCACGGCATCCTGATGAGCATCTTCGCCCTTACCTACCTCTTTATCCCGGTGCTGTGGGGCGACTTGACGGGTTGCCTATCCAACCAGGTGCCGCAGGTATTCAGGCTGTTCGGTACAGCCATCCTTGCTTTGGCCATAAGTTCATTCTTGGCGTTCAGAGAGACGTCATGGGACAAGGTGAAGATTGTGGCTCAGACGGAGTGCATCATCACTATCCTGTTCCCGATTGTTATCCTATTGGGCCTGCTCTTGTGGGGTCTCCCAGCGATCGCCTGGATGTACTTCGTTATTATGAGTGGCTTCGCCATAGCATTCAACGTCTTCTATTTCAAAGGATAGACGAACAGGGAGCCTGTCCAAGTCCCGGAACTCTATTTCTGAATCTGGACACTCTCGATTGCAGGCTGCAAAACCTCGTTCATCCAACGGTGTCGCAAGGGCAGCGCTTGCTTGCTCACTGATGCGGTCGGAGAATGCTTGGGCTGGTTGTTGTCCAAATCTGCTGGGCTCTCCCGGTCAGTAGCGGTGTCTGGAGTGGCGGAGGGGCCGCCCAACAAGCCGCTGCAGCCGACGTTCTAATCGAGAGCCCCTTCGTTGCTAGTTGTGGCGATGCTCCGTGTCTCTTGTTGTTGGATGGGTCACTAAACCCGCATGCGGGTGAGGTTCAAGCCGTTAGGGGAAGCGACGATGGGGTTGTTCTGTCCGGTCGCAAGGCTAGAGCCTACGCTCGAACGATCAAAACAAAATGGACTCCAAAAGGCGACCCCGCAAAGGGTCGCCTTTCGCGTTGCTAGAAATTAACCTCACCATTGTGATCGTGGCCTCTCTTTCTCCTCTCCTCGGATCAGAAGGGTGAGAGCCAGGCTGACTATGCTGATCACCAAGGCTCCCCAGAAGGCAGCCCCGAAGCCAGCCACCCCAAAGCCTATGCCTAACTCTCCGGCCACCCAGGAGGTGAGGCCCAGCATCGCGGCATTGATGACGAAGGTGAAAAGACCCAAAGTCAAAATTATCAGGGGGCAGGTGAAGAGTTTGACCAGGGGTCGGATAAAGGCGTTCACCAACCCCAAAATCAGAGCCACCACTACGATGGCCCATTCATCCCGCACATATATCCCCGGCACCACTTTACTTGCCACATAGATGGCTAGGGCGTTTATCAGCCAGCGAAGTAGAACCCGCCGTATCATAAGATCTCCTCCCTGATGAAAGGCTGTACCTCAAGCCGATAAGAGTCCTTCATAATGAGTCGGTCGTCCGCCATAATTTCGGCCTATTCTATCACTTGGTGCAGAATCCAGCAACAGAGGCGGCTCTTACCTCCATGATCTTCAAGTTCTGCACTCACCTTATGAGTCGCCGTCTCCCACGCTCCTTTGCACCCTTAGCACCATCCGCTCCAACGTCCGCTCCTCGATGAAACCGCACCTTTCGAGAACCTTTACCGTCTCCGGGTAAGATGGGTATATTCTGGCCACCGCTCCTCTTGGAGGGAGGGTAAGCAATATGGAGAACGCCTTGGCCAAAAGCCCCTCCTCCACCCGGCCCCGCTCCTCCTCATGAACCACCATCTCCAACCGCTGCGGCCCGGCCCAGGAAAGAGAGAGGGTGAGCATAGACCCCCCCGCCACCCAGCGATATCTTCTCCGTCCGAGGAGCCCCCATAACCAGACGAGGAGCCCTTCGCTCAGGTCTGGCTTCATGCCCTCCCTCTCGCCGAGGAAGGCCGCCTCCTTGGGCAAGGCCTCTTTCCATAGCCGATACCCCTCTCGCCACCCGGTGGGCTCCAACTCTCTCACTGCTGGGCCTTCTCGGAGGACGAAAGCGACCGGCGGTCTAGCGAGTCTCATCTCCGTCCAAGCGTCAACCTTTACAAAGCCCAGTTTCTCGTAGAGCCCCTTAGCCGCCCTATTATCTCGGCGCACCTCCAAGGCCACCCAAGGGGCTCCCCTCTTTTCGACCGTATCTATAACCACCTCCATCAACCGCCTAGCGATGCCCCTCCTCCGATAATCTGGGTGGACGGCTAAGTTGCTTACTAGGTAGCCCCCTCTGCTTCTGCTGAGGCTCACATTCCCCACCACTCGCTTTTCCTCCACCCAGACGTAGCCTGAGAAAAGATCTCCCAGAATCCACAAGAGAGGCCCCATATAAGCCCCAGCCCTCATCCACCTTACCGCTTCCCGACCTTCAGGGCCCAGGTCAACGCCAAAAGCCACCTCTATCAGGTCCGCCACCGGCCCCATATCCCGCATAGGTTCAAAGGGTCGCAAGCCGCTTTCCATCCTGCCCAGAAACCTGGTCATCACCGCACTTTAACCCTAGAAGTGAGGCGAATATGAACGAGGGGAGCAAACTGCTCCCCCAAAAAGCGATGAGTGGTGGCCAAGAGCCTCGGTTATTCCAGATAGATGATCCAGACGCAGAGGCCAGCCAGGATGACCGTGGTCACTATGAGGGCTGCCCACTGGCCTGGCAAGAGCCCCACATTTCGGGCTGCTATCACCAACATGATCCCCATACCTATGGCCAGGGCGATCCAGGCCGCTAGACGAGGATGACGGATTACGAACCCTTTCAAAGAGGCGATCATTCCCCCTCTCCTTTCTCTTGGATCTTATCCCACTCCCGCTTAACCTGCTCCCAGGTCACCTCCAGGGAGCCTGAGTTATCGATGATGACGTCCGCCGCTTTTATCTTCTCGCCGATCGGCCCTTGGGCTTTGAGCCGCCCCTCGATCTCCTCTTCGCTCAACCCTTGGGCTAGGAGGCGCTCCCTTTGCTCTTCTGGGCGGCAGGTCACCACCCAGAGGGCATCCCACCACCTCTCTGTGCTCGCTTCCAAAAGTTTAATGGCCTCGATAGCCACTACCTCTTCCTTCGCTTCCTCTGCGATCTCCCAAATCAGGCCTTCCACCACGGGGTGGATTATGGCCTCCAAGCGCTTGAGGGCTTCTCTGTCGGGGAAGACGCGGGCGGCCAACCTCTTCCGGTCGATCTCCCCTTTAGGGCCCAGGACCCCTTCTCCAAAAGCCTCAACCACCTCCTTATAGACGGTCGTCCCTTTAGCCATCACCCGGTGTACCAAGAGATCGGCGTCGATAGCCCTGGCCCCCAACTTTTCCAACATACGGAGAACGGTGCTCTTCCCGGTGCCCATGCTCCCGGTGATGCCTATGACCCGTTTCACGGCCACTATTATACCACAAGAGTAGCAAGCCACAAGGTTGCCCGGCTGGTGTTGAATGGTAGCACTCCTTTTTAGAGAGGCGATGGAAAGGCTTTTGTCTCTTCCTAGCAAACTATGATATAATCTTCTGCGCTATGACCAGTCGGCGCCCACTCCTTATCTCTCTAGCCCTGGCTTTACCGTCATGGGCAGGACTAGCCTATATCATCGCTTACGCCGATCCCCGAGTGGCTGTAAACCGCTTCCTTTTTCTGGCGTTTCTTTTCTTTTCGCTCGCTTTTAGCCTCATTCCCCTCTTCCATTTCTTGGAGTACCGCCTGGCCAACTCAGGATCCTACCGGGGCGACATCCTTCGCTCCGCTCGTAGGGGCGGGCTTTTGGCCCTCTTCTTCGTGCTCTCTGCCTGGATGAAGATTAGCCAAGCATTAAACTGGACCAACGCCTTCCTCTTGGTGGCCGCTTTGGTTTTGACTGAGATATTCATGGTGGTTCGAAGCACGTGAGGAAAAACATGACCTATCGGGCCATCTTTTTCGATGCTTTTGGCACTCTTATCCTCTGGGAAGAGAAGGCTCTCCTCCTCGCCGCAAAATAGACATCAAGATATGGATTGCCCAAGGGTGAGCCATCTTTTGGAGTTCGAGGCTTTGCTTTAAGGGGGGAAACATGATCGAAGGAGTAAAAATCAGAAAGTTAAAGCCCATCCCTGATGAGCGAGGGTATCTGATGGAGATGCTCCGCTCCGATTGGGAAGAGTTCGAGAAGTTCGGGCAGGTCTATATCACTGCCGCCTATCCGGGCGTAGTTAAGGCCTGGCATTATCATCGGCTCCAGACCGACCATTTCATCTGCCTCCAGGGGATGGCTAAGGTGGTCCTCTACGACAGTCGAGAGGACTCCCCCACTCACGGGCAGATCGAGGAGTTCTTCCTAGGTGACCTCAACCCGCTCCTCATCAAAATCCCCCCCTTCGTGATGCACGGCTTCAGGGGACTAGGGCCGGGGATGACCCTGATGGTGAACGTGCCCACCGAGCTCTACAATTACCAGGAGCCCGATGAGTACCGTCTCCCCTCCGACACCGACCAGATCCCCTACGACTGGGCGAGGAAAGATAGATAGGCTATGGCTGCCATGGCGGAGAGGGTGAAGATTCTGACTCCCCTTCAGTTGCATGAGAAGCATTGGGAGAGAGTGCGCCAACTCTCTCCCCGTATCTCCCTCTCCCTGGTAGAGGGAGAGGCCCAATTCTTAGAAGGTCTCCCCGATGCTGAAGTGGCAGTCATCTGGCCCCGTCCCTTCGATCTAAGCCTCGCCCCTCGCCTAAGGTGGATTCAACTCATAAGCGCAGGGCTGGACCTCTTCGTGGGTCATCCCATCATGGAGAGCGATATCATCATCACTACTGCCAGCGGCATCCATGCCACCCCCATCGCCGAATATGTCCTAGCCTCGATCTTAGCCTTCTCTCGCCGCTTTCGGGATATATGGCGGCTACAAGAGAGAAGGGAATGGCCTGAGGATCGATGGGAGATCCTCGGGGGGGAAGAGTTACGGGGAAAGACGGTAGGTATCCTGGGGTACGGGAGCATAGGTCGAGAGGTGGGGCGTTTATGCAAGGTCTTCGGGATGAGGATGCTCGCTACTGATAGTGCCCAGGAGAGGGAGGACAGGGGATATAGGTTCCCCGGCACGGGAGACCCAAGGGGGAGGTTACTGGATGGTCTCTTCCCGCCCTCACAACTCAGGGAGATGCTGAAAGAGTGCGATTTCTTTATCGTCGCCGTGCCCCTCACCCCGGAGACCGAGGGGATGGTGGGGCGGGAGGAACTGAAGGCCATGAAAAGAAACGCCTACCTG
>CAZERB010000051.1:0-6912 GCA_964514645.1 uncultured Anaerolineales bacterium | reverse complement strand
CACCCTCAAGCCGGAGCATATCAAAGCCATCGTCGACCTCCAGATGAAGGATATACAGAAGCGGCTCCTGGAGCGGGGCATCGCTATCGAGTTGAGCGACAAGGCCCGAGATCTTCTGGCGGAGAAGGGTTACAACCCCTCTTTCGGAGCCCGGCCTCTGAAGCGGCTCCTTCAGCGAGAGGTGGAAAGCCCCCTCTCCAAGCGGATCCTGGAGGGAGAGTTGAAGGAAGGGGAGAAGGTGCTAGTAGATGCTGATGAGGCTGGGATAGTCTTTGCCAAAAACGGTTAGCCGAACCTGCCAATAGATGACAAAAGGGTGCTCAGCGGTGAGCACCCTTTTAATAATCGATGAACCTCTTGTCAGGTCTTAACTAAAGCCCGGGCGACCCCTGCCGCCACGCGGGCGTTCTCCTTGAGCAAGGCGATATTGGCTCTCAATGTAGCCCCATGGGTCAGTTCGTTCAACCGCCCCAGGAGGAAGGGGGTCAACGCCGCTCCCCTCACCCCCTGGCCCTCCGCCATCTCCAACGCCTTGGCTAACGCTTCCTCCAAAAGGGAGGTGGGCACCTCGTATTCATCCGGCACGGGAACAGTTACCAGTATAGCAGTCGATAACTCTAACTCATCCCTGGCCCGGGCTATCTCCGCCACCTCCTGGGGAGTATCCACCCTTTGGGCTAAAGGCAAGCCGCTACTCCGAGAGTAGAAGGCTGGAAACTCATCGGTGCCATAACCGATAACCGGAACCCCAGAGGCCTCCAGCCACTCTAGAGTGGCGGGAAGGTCAAGGATCGCCTTCGCCCCGGAGCAGACCACGACCAGGGGGGGCTGAGCCAGAGCGAAAAGGTCGGCGGAGAGATCCCAACCTTTGCCTCGATGGACCCCTCCGATCCCTCCTGTGGCCAGCACTCTGATCCCCGCTTTGTGGGCTAGATAAAGGCTAGCAGATACCGTCGTCCCCCCATCCCACCGGCGGGCTACGGCGACGGGGAGATCCCAAAGGCCCACCTTGCGCACCCCACTTCCTCTCCCCAACCGCTCCACCTCCTTCCTGGAGAGCCCGACCTTAGGCCGGCCACCGATGATCCCTATTGTGGCGGGGATCGCCCCTTCTTCCCTGGCGATCTCCTCCATGGCCTGCGCTGTCTCCACATTCTCCGGATAGGGCAGGCCGTGGGAGATGAGGGCCGACTCCAGGGCCACCAGCGGCGCCCCTCCTTGCAGAGCCTGCCTAACCTTGGGGCTGAGAAAGTCGCTCATAGCCCTCTATATCACCAACTGGTCGTAGAGCCTCTCTAGGCTGAGGTCTGGGCAGACGGTTTCAGGGCAGAGGAGAGTCAAGGTGCCTGCGGAGACGCCCAAGCGGACCGCTTCAGAGATGGGGAAGCCGTTCACCAAGCCGTATACCACCCCAGCGGTGAGGGCGTCACCGGCCCCCGTGGCGGCCACCACCTCACACCTTATGGCTGGGATATGGCCCTTCTCCTGGGAGGTAGCGTAACAGAGCCCCTCTTCAGCCAAGGTGATGATCGCCACCTCCACCCCCAAGGAGACCAGTTTCTGAGCGGCGGCGGTCGCTTCATGGCGATCCCGGACAGGGGATTCGGAGAGAATCTCGGCTTCTTGTGCGTTGGGAGTGATGATAGAGAGATAGGAAAGGTGGTCTTTCAAGCGGGCAGCCAAGGCGACCGATACCGGGTCCACGCAGACAGGGACCCCAGCGTTGATGGCTAGCCGAAGGGCGGAGACTATCGCCGCCGGGCTCAGGTTGGCATCCATCACCACCATCTTCGCCCCCCCGATGAAGCGCCGGCGGTCGTAGATATAGCGAGGGGTGACCTCCTCCATGATGGCCATATCATCGATGGAGAGCCTCATAGCCCCCTTCTCATCCAGGACAGCCAGGTAGGCCGCGGATCGGGAGCGGCCACTAACTATCACCTGGCTTACATCGACGCCCCCGGCTGCGGTCACCTCCAGGATATGGCTCCCGGCCTCATCGCCACCCACGGCGGAGAGGAGGAGGGTGGGGACGCCCAAGCGACCCAGGTTCTCGGCTATATTTCGACCCACGCCTCCAGCGCTGACCCGGATCTCGCCAGGGTTGGAGGTGGCGGGGATCAACTCCCCCCTTGCCCGGCCTTTGGTGTCGATGCTGGCCGCTCCGATAACCACCACCCGCGGCAACTCACCCATCTACTCTCTTCCTTCGCTCTCCAAAAAGAGAATGGCCTCGACCTGCTACGCCCCCTTTTTCTATACGATCTTCTCTCTCACGATGGCGCTTGCGTAGTCCAAAACCCACACCACGATGGCGATAGCCCAGACGGCCGCACCCGCCTCTTCATACATCAAGAGCCGTATCCATTGCTGCAAAAGGAAGCCGATCCCACCACCACCGACGAAGCCGATGATGGTGGACATGCGGACGTTTATATCCCAGCGATAGACGGTGAAGCCTACATAAGGAGGTACGATCTGAGGGATTACAGCATGGACGATGGTCTGCAGGCGGTTGGCCCCTGTGGCGGTGATGGCCTCGATGGGACCCGGGTCGATCGATTCCACGGCCTCGGAGTAGAGTTTGGCCAGGGCGGCGATGGAGTGAACGGCCAAAGCGAGAACGCCGGCGAAGGGGCCCAGCCCCACCCAGACCACGAAGACTATAGCCATAATCAGGGGCTCGATAGAGCGGAGGATATTGAGGATAGTGCGGGTCAGGTAGTAGACCCCCATACTGATGGGGTTACCACTCATCAGGTTGCGAGCCGCCAGGAAACTCACGGGGATGGCGAAGACGATGGCTACGGTGGTGGCCATAAGGGCCAAAAAGATGGTCTCTATCATCTTCTCCGCCACCAGGAAGAAAGTCTTGCTGAGGTGCAGGGCTCCTACCTCGCGCGCTAGCCGCGCCTGGAGGCGGTTCAATTGGGGCCCCACCCCTACGGCTACGGCTTCACCCCATGGCGCAGGCACAACAACAGTGAGCGGTGGGATCTTCCCCTCCTCGTCGGTCTGGAAGGTAAGATATTTGCCCTCCTGCCGAATCCGGCGCTTCATCTCCCCGGCCATATTTACCCACCATATCTCGCCTTTCGAGGAAGGCCAGAAGTTCCCACCCTCTATCGTAAAAGTATCGCCCTCCTCCCCGCAGGTCTTGTCCAGGATGATGAGATAGGGCTTATCTTCTAAGGGGGTGCCCTGGGGAGGAGGGGAATCGGAGCAAGGGCTCTCAAATAAGATTTCGCCCACCTGCGTCTCGATGGGGCGTTCCAGGAAGGCGGGCTGCAGGAGGTCGCTCACCAAGGGTTTGATGTCCGCCACATCGGTTATCAGGTAAGTGAGGTTGATCTTGGTGACCTGCCAACCGATGATATATACGATGACTCCTATGATGAGGAATGGCGGCACAAGCGATATCTTCCTCCCTTGGGACAGGTTATAGGCGTCCCAGATGTTCCACAACCAGGCCAGGATAATGCCCGCGTAGAGGAAGTGGCTCCCTTGCCATCGCACTAGAAGCGCGGTGACTATCACAACCAGGAGGAGGGCTGTCCCTCGGGGGAGAGCCCTAGCGTATATCTGCCCCAGGCCAGGGACGATCAAGGATAGAAGTGAACTAAGGATAGGTGACTTCTTGCGTTCCACGTTGCTCCCTATGTAACCGTCACCTGCTCGGCCTCCTGGCCGTAGATCTCCTTAAAGCGCTGGTCGGTGATCTCATCTGGACGACCTTGGAAGACCACCCGGCCATCCTTTAGTCCCACCACATTAGAGCCGTAGCGTCGGACCAAGTCCAGAAAGTGGAGGCTGCAGATGACGGTTATCCCGTCTTCTCGGTTAAGTTGTTCCAGGTATTTCAGGATGGAGTGGGCCAAGACGGGGTCGAGACTGGCCACCGGCTCATCGGCCAGCATGAGCCTGGGCTCCTGCATGAGGGCGCGGGCGATGCCCACCCGTTGTCGTTGCCCGCCGCTCAGGTCATCGGCCCTTTTAGAGGCCAGATCGGCGATGCCCACCCGCTCCAGGTTTTGCACAGCCCTGTTCACTTCCCCCTTGGGGAAGCGGATGATGCTTTGCCAAGGGTTGACATAGCCTAGCCTCCCCGAGAGGACGTTGGTCAGGACTGAGGATCGCTCCACCAGGTTGAACTCTTGGAATATGAAGCCGATCTGGCGTCGAATTTTCCGCAACCCCTCCCCCGAGGCGGCAGTGATGTCTGTTCCGTCCCAGATGATCCTCCCTTCGGTGGGCTCGATGAGGCGGTTGATGCACCTGAGGAGGGTCGATTTGCCTGCCCCACTGAGGCCCAAGATCACCAGGAACTCGCCGTCCGGCACCTCGAAACTAACGTTATCTAAAGCCAGGGTGCCGTCCTCATAGATCTTAGTCAGATGCTCTACCTGTAACACGATATCACCTCTTACATAGGTAGAGAAGGGGAATCTCCTTTTCCCCCTCTCTACCTATCGCAAAGACCACCTTTCCCTATTTGGCTAGTTCCTCGACGCTAACGCCAGCGGCATCGAGGGTTGCCCGGAAGGGGTCATAGAAGGAGTCATCCTTCTCCGTCACCTCTTCCCAGCCATAGGCGTCTCCCATGGCTTTGGCGCCCTCCTCGGTGGCCATGATGTCCACGAAGGCCTGTACTATCTTCTCCCTCATATCGGCCGGGAAATCTTTGATGAACTGGAGGCCGTCGTTGGGGATCTCATCTGACTCGGCGATGACCAGCACCTTCTCATTGACATCCGGATAGTCATCCTCGATGGTGCCCCTGGCATCTACATATACAGCCCCAGCATCGCAGTCCCCTTGATAGACTGCTAGGACAACATTGGGATGGCCACCGGTCTCTAACTGCTGAGCCAGGTCGGCGTCCGGATCCACTCCTGCCGCCTTGAGCATGACTCGAGGGACGATGTAGCCGGAGGTGGAAGCAGCATCCACCCAGCACATCGTCTTCCCGGCCAGGTCCTCTAATTTGGTGATGCCTGTATCGGCCCCTACTATGATCTCTCCCTTGTAGAAGGCACTCCCATAGCGTGCACTGACCAAGGCTACATCGACGCCGTACTTCTCGTGGGCCAACAGGTAGGCGAAGGTGGCTAGCGTGCCCATATGGGCCTTGCCGGTGCCCATGGCCTCGATGACTGCCGAGTAACTGGTGGCCACGCTACCTACAATGACGTAGCCTGTCTTCTCCGACAGGAGGTTCGCTACCGTCTCTGCGCTGGCGATGATCTCAGGAGTCTCGCCGGAGGGCACGAAGGCCAGGACAATGGGGTTGTCCTTCGTCCCTAAGGCTGGTGCCGCCGGCTTGCACCCAGCCAAAAAGACCATGGTTACAAGTAAGGCCAGACCCAGGAAGATAATAGTATACTTTCTCATCTCCTCAACTCCTCTTTTCTAACAGATTCTATCGACTCTCACAACCTGCGAGTAGATCCTACTTACCACCTCCTTCCCAGAAGCATGACTTCTGAAATCATAATACTACATTTCTATTTCGGGGACAAATGTTCACTCCTAGGATTGACATCTTGACCTTCGGTCTCTATACTGATTTATTGCTCCTATATAGATATATTAGTAGTAATAGTAGGGCCAGTTGAAAAGTGGAAAAGCCCTTGGTTTTGCCTGGGCCACGCTATATTCCGGCCTAGCAGTTGGTGGAGAAGGTGTGTATTGGATAGAAGGAAACGAGGTGGGATGGCGAGTAGAGGTGATGATCGGCTCTCTAGCGCTGGCTAGGCCCTGAGTTATCCCCAGATCAAAGATGTTATCCACAGGAAAAGGGGGGGTTATCCACAAATACTGGGGAAAAAGCCTCTGGTCCGTCGGATCCTGAACGTAGAAGGCGGTGGGAAGGATTTCCCGGTCTAGGGGAGGGCATGGTAGATCATCTCCTTGATGGAGAGCAACTGCCGCCGAAGGGAGTCCTCCTCGGCGAGGGAGGATACCTTCTCGTAGCCGTGAAGAATGGTGGTATGATCTCGTCCGCCTAGAACCCCACCGATCTCTAAGAGAGAGGCGTCGGTCTCCTCGCGCGCTAAGTACATAGCCACTTGACGAGGGAGAGCTACCGCCTTGTTGCGTCGAGGGCTTTTGAGATCTTCCACCGAGAGCCCATAGAAGTCGGCTACCGTCTTTACGATCTCTTCGAGGGAAGGAGGGCGATGGGGGGTGATATCTTGGAGGGCGGCCTCAGCCGTCTCCACGGAGAGAGGAGAGGTCATCATACTGGCGTAGGCCACCACGCGGTTGAGGGCCCCTTCCAATTCCCGAATATTGCTCTGGATCTTATGGGCCAAGAAATCGATCACGTCCGCCGGGATGGGGCAGGGCTGGCTCTCCGCTTTGAAGCGGAGGATGGCGGTACGGGTCTCCAGATCGGGAGGCTGGATGTCGGCGATCAACCCCCATTCGAAGCGGGAGCGCAACCGCTCCTCTAGAGTGAGGATCGCCTTGGGGGGGCGGTCGCTGGAGATGACGATCTGCTTATTAGCAGAGTGCAAGGTATTGAAGGTATGGAAGAACTCCTCTTGAGTGCTCTCCTTGCCGGCGATGAACTGGATATCGTCCACTAGGAGGAGGTCTATATAGCGGTATTTCAAACGGAACTCCTCGGTCGTCTGGTTGCGGATGGAGTTGATCAAGTTGTTAGTGAAGGTCTCTGAGGAGACATAGAGAACCCTCAAGTTCTTGGTGAGGGGCACCTGCCCGATAGCGTGGAGGAGATGGGTTTTCCCCAATCCCACGCCTCCGTAGAGGAAGAGGGGGTTATATGCCTCAGCAGGTTTATGGGCCACGGCATAGGCTGCGGCATGGGCCAAGCGGTTGCTATTCCCCACGATAAAGGTTTCAAAGGTGTATCTGGGGTTAAGGGGGAGCGAAGATAGAGGGGGCGAG
>CAZERB010000050.1:0-7108 GCA_964514645.1 uncultured Anaerolineales bacterium | reverse complement strand
CGTCCTTGACACACTAGGGAGGGTAAGGTATATTTATGAGGGGGGCTTTTGCCCCCTCGCTGTCATCTCTTTACACCGCCTTTCGATATCAGTAGGGGAGATGAACAGCCGAGAAGAAAGATGGAGAGATGGCTAGTCCGAGAGACGGAATTCGCACCAGAGATCCCTCAGTTTTGGGGCGTCATTCACTGCCTGACCCTCTTTCTAAGACGAGACCAAAATGAGCGAAAAGATAGATGAACATCATCGCGGTCGTGGGGCACGAGAACTGACCATCGTCTTCTCCATGACCTTAGCCTTCATGGTGGTCGAGATCGTAGGAGGTCTCCTCACCAACAGCCTGGCCCTCCTTTCCGATGCTGGCCATATGCTCACCGATGCCGGGGCGTTGGGGTTAAGCCTCTTCGCTGTCTGGTTCGCCAGCCGCCCAGCCACTCCAGAGAAGAGCTACGGTTACTACCGGTTCGAAATCCTGGCCGCCCTCATCAATGGAGTAACCCTGCTCCTCATCTCCCTCTATATCTTCTACGAAGCGTTCCACCGCTTCATGGAGCCTCCCCAGGTTCGCAGCCTCCCCATGCTAACTATCGCTTCCTTAGGTCTCATCGTCAACCTTGTAGGGGCTTGGATACTGGCTCGTTCTGAAGGAGGACTCAACATCAGGGGGGCGCTCTTACACGTTCTAGGAGACGCTTTAGGCTCAGTGGGGGCCATAGTGGCCGGCATATTGATGTTGGCCTTCGACTTCTGGCTGGCCGACCCCCTAGTGAGTGTGGGCATCGGGCTCCTCATAATCTATGGGGCCGTGCGTCTCCTTCGAGACGTGGTCAATATCCTCATGGAAGGGACCCCGGCCCATATCGACCTCGTCGCTTTAGGGCGTCGCATGACCGAGATCCCAGGGGTAGCCTCCGTCCACGACCTCCATGTCTGGAGCGTAACCCCCGACTTCGAAACTATGAGCGGCCACGTAGTGGTCAGCGATGATCTCGATGGGGAAAGACAACAGGAGGTCTTGGCCACCCTTTGCCAAACCTTGGCCCAGGAGTTCGGCATCGATCATGTGACCATACAACTGGAGAGCAACCATATGGTGGAAGAAGGCCGTTTCTCCTGCCATTGTCAAGCCAACGGTGGAATCTCCATCTCTACTCTTGGTAAAAGCGAGTCCTAAGAGTGCTTCGGAGCCTCAATGCACCACGTAAAGGATAGAAAGGATAGAGAGATGTCTTCAAAAAGCAAAGCCTCAATGCTCCTGCCTCCCATCCTGATCATATCGCTCCTAATGGGGATCTCGGTCGGCTGTGGACCGGCTACCCCTGAGCCTCCCACCATCGCTCCCACACCCACCTGGCCGAGCGAAACCTCAGAAGGCGACCCCGTCAAAGGCTCCCCTGACGCTCCAGTGACTATCATCGAATACACCGAATTTCAATGCCCCTACTGCGCCCTTTTTGTGCAGGAGACCTTGCCCCTCATCGAAGAGAACTACATCGCCACTGGCAAAGTACGCCTTATCTTCAGGAACTTCCCGGTGCACCAGCAAGCCGTTGTAGCCGCTGGAGCAGCCGTCTGTGCTCAGGAACAAGATGAGTTCTGGCAGATGCACGACACCCTCTTCGCCCAGCAAACGGAGTGGTCGGGGAATCCGGATTTCATGGAGCTCTGGGAAGGGTATGCCAAAGATATGGGGTTAGATACCGACCAATTCACCTCCTGTTTGAACGCTGAAGAATGGTTGGCCAAACTCGAGAAGGATTTTGAGGCCGGACGGGAAGCCGGAGTTGAGGGCACTCCCTCCTTTTTCATCAATGATCAAGCCATCGTCGGGGCACAGCCCTTCGGGGAATTTCAACGGGTGATAGAGGGGGAATTGTCCAAATGAGAAAGAAGTTCCGCCTAGCATCATCAGGGTTGGCGCTTTTGGGCGTTCTAGTCGCCGGATACCTGGCTCTCTTCGAGTTGGGAGTGAGCCAACAGATGTTCTGTCCTATAGGGGAGTGCGAAAAAGTTAACGTTAGCCCCTATGTCTACATGGTAAAGGTGCCTTTGGCTCTCCTGGGGTTAGCAGCCTACCTTCTTATTCTAGCCTCAAATCTGGTGGGGCTCCGGTGGGGGGAGAAGAGAGGGGGACAGATCACCCTGCTCCTTTTCCTCTTCTCGCTCTTCGGCGTAGCCTTCTCTGCCTACCTGACCTACCTCGAACTGTTCGTCCTTAAAGCCATCTGCAGCTGGTGTGTAGTCTCCGCTATCACCATGACCGCCATCTGCATACTCTCAGGATGGGAGTTGATAAGAGCATCCCGACTTCCATCCAAGGCCTAGCTCTCTTTTCCGGTTCCTTCCCTACCAAAGAGACGCGGAGGAGATAACAACTCTTCCCGCTTCCCTACCAGGTGATCGCGAACCCCTTCTACACCCTCGCAGGCAGCGAGGAGGTAGTCGCAGAGGACGAGAGCCAGACCTGGGGAGTCCCGGGCTACCAGCCGCTCTATCTCCTCATCAACGTGAGCGAGCATCTCTCTCACGGTTGCTTCTCCCCCCTTGAGGGCGAAGCGAAGGGCCTCCGCATAGTAGGCCATTCCTTCCTCATGTCGGGAGGAGGTGAGTGCTTGTCTCCCCCGGAGCCAATGTAGTATAGAGAGGGACGCCCAACCTTCCAAGGCTTGGGCCAGCTTCTCCGCCTCATTGGCCAGTTGTAAGAAATCCTCAACCTGAGACCGACTGACATGGATGAAGATCATATTCACCAGGATCGCTAGTTCGCTTTCTCGCTCTTCTAGTTTATGGGCGATCTCGCGGCTTTCTCGGTAGCATCGCAAGGCTTCATCCCAGAGAGCCTGGTGATGGTAGAGGGCTCCTAGGTTATTGAGGACTACCATCTCCCCTCGGCGATCCTTAGCCTCCCGCCTCAAGGAAAGGCTACGCTCGTAACACTCCAATGCTTCATTCCACATCCCTTGGTCAACGTGGGCGTTTCCCAATTCGTTCAGTTCCCGAGCGTCGAGGTTTGCCAAGTTCTTAAAGTTACGACTCTCCTTCATACCTTCTTCTAGGTGAAGACCTTTGCGATCTCATCCTCGGTGAAAAGGGGAAGATCAAAAGTCTGGCCTCCCCTTCGCAACTTGAGACCCTGCTCCGGAGGGACAACCTCTCCTATAAGATAGCAAGGGATCCCCTCCCTCTCTAAGGCTTTCTTCAACTTATCGCTATCCTCTGGCGAGACGGCGATGATCAAGGCCCCGGAGGCTATGGCTCCCAGGGGGTCCAAACCGAACTCAGCGCAGAGCGTTCGGCACTCTGGAAGCACCGGTATTTCGTCTCCCTCGCTGAGGAGCCCCACTTTCGCTGCCTGGGCCAACTCCCAAAGCCCCATGGCTAGTCCCCCTTCAGTGGGATCGTGCATGGCGTGGACTGGAACTGCCCCATGTGCTAATAGCGCCTCTTTGAGCACGCTTATCCCCGGATGGGAAAGATATCCTTTTGCTCGCTCCAGGAAGGCTTCGCTGTAGCCCCTCTCCTTGAGGTACGCCTCCTTTTCTCGGGCCAGGATGGCGGTGGCTTCTATGGCTATCCCTTTGGTGAGGAGAATCACGTCGCCCACCTGTGCACCACTCGTGGTGACCAACTTATCTTTCTCCACCTCCCCCAGCATCTGCCCCACCACTATGGGGCGGTTCAGACCATAGGTGATCTCTGTGTGGCCACCAATTAGAGAGATCCCAAAATCCCGACAGGCTTGGTGTATCTCCTGGAATATGCCCTCGGCTAGTGCCTCGTCCGTCTTCCCCTCGGGAAGGAGAACCGTAGCCAAGAACCATCGAGGTGTGGCCCCCATGGTGGCTAGATCGTTGGCGTTGATGCAGACGGCGTACCAGCCGATCCGGTCGGTGGCGAAGGTGATGGGGTCCGTCTTAGCCACCAAGTATCTTTCCCCCATATCGATCACCGCCGCATCTTCCCCGATGCGGGCCCCCAAGACCACCCGTTCGTCCTCGAGCCGATACCGCTTCAAGAGACGGGCTAGAACCTCCGCCGGCAACTTCCCCACTGGAAAACGAGCCATATCAAAAGTATAACATAATCTATGGCCTGTTAATAGGTTATTCTCCCTTGACTTCACCCCTTCAGCGTGCTATAAACCATTCGGGTTAGCATACTCATATATGGAGGTCCACAATGAAGTGGCGGCGAAGAATTATAGTCAGTATCGGCACATTGGTTCTCTTGGTCGTCCTTCTCATCCCCGCTGGGGGCTATCTTTTCCTACGCCGCTCCTTCCCCACCATTGAGGGCACCGTACAGGTGGCCGGCTTGAAAGCCCCGGTGGAGGTCTATCGGGACAGATGGGGTGTCCCCCATATCTACGCCCAGAACGTTGAGGACCTCTTCTTCGCCCAGGGGTACGTCACGGCTCAAGACCGCCTCTGGCAGATGGAGTTCAACCGAAGGGTTGGCTCCGGCACTCTCTCCGAGGTCCTAGGAGAGGCCACGTTAGAGACCGACCGATTCATACGAACCATCGGTTGGAGGAGGGTAGCGGAGGTCGAGGCTGCAAATCTGGATCAGGAGAGCCGCGTCACCATCGAATCTTACGCCGCTGGTGTCAACGTCTTTATCGAGAGCCATAGGTCTAGCCTGCCGCCGGAATTCACCGTCCTGGGGTTCAAACCGGCTCCTTGGACCCCCACTGATAGCATCGCCTGGGGCAAGGTGATGGCTTGGGACCTGGGGGGAAACTGGGAGGCAGAACTCTTCCGGGCTACTCTCATCGAGAAGTTCGGGGAGGAGAAAGCGAACCAATTGGCGCCTCCTTACCCCCCTGAGGCTCCTCTTATCATCCCCTCCGAGGCCCTGGGCTATCAGATCCCGGGCATCGATAATCTGCTCAGCCAAGCCCGCGAGTTGAGAAGGGTTTTGGGAGCCCAAGGGGCTGGCCTGGGGAGTAACAACTGGGTCATCGACGGCCAAAAGTCAGCCACGGGGATGCCCCTTTTAGCCAACGATATGCATCTGGGGATCCAGATGCCCTCCATCTGGTACGAGGTGCACCTGGTGGGTGGGGGGTTCAACGTGGAGGGCTATTCCTTCCCTGGGTTCCCTGGCGTCATCGTGGGCCACAACGACTATATAGCCTGGGGAGTGACCAACGTAGGCCCCGATGTCCAAGACCTCTATATCGAGAAGGTGAACCCCGCTAACCCTGACCAATATGAATATCAAGGCCAATGGTTGGAGATGGAGATCGTCGAAGAAGAGATAGAGGTCAAGGGAGAAGAGCCGGTGATGGAAAGGGTGCGCCTCACCCGCCACGGCCCTGTCATCACTCCCGTGGTAGAGGGTGTAACGGAGACCTTAGCCTTCAGGTGGACGGCCTTAGAGCCGAACCAGATATTAAAGGGCGTTATGATGCTCAACCGGGCGAGTAACTGGGAGGAGTTCCGAGAGGCGTTGCGATTCTGGGCTGTTCCCTCCCAGAATTTCGTCTACGCCGACCGGGAAGGAAACATCGGCTACCAGACTCCCGGCTGGATCCCCATCCGAGCCAAGGGGCAAGGGCTCGTCCCCGTCCCCGGCTGGACGGGAGAGTACGAATGGGAAGGGTATATACCCTTTGAGGAACTGCCCTACCTTTTCAACCTCCCTACCCACTACATAGTCACCGCCAACAATAAGGTCATCGGAGACCAGTACCCTTACTTCATCTCCCGCGACTGGGATATCGGCCACCGGGCGCAAAGGATCAGAGAGCTCCTGGAAACCAAAAGCACCCTCTCCCTAGATGATATAAAGGCTATCCATGCCGACACCTACTCATACCCGGCCAAGATATTCCTCCCCTATCTTCTGGCCTTGGAGCCAGAAGGGGGGCTCCAAGAGAGGGCCATGAGCCAACTAGAGGGTTGGGATCTGCACGATGAGGCCCAAAGCACTGGAGCCGGGACCTTCGAGGTTTTCTACCTGATGTTGGTGAAAAATACCTTCGCCGACGAACTGAGCGACCTTTTCGCCGACTATCTAGAGGCCGATACCTGGCACCATCTGGCTTTAGAGAGGATGGTGAAGGAGCCGGATAACCCCTGGTTTGACGACGTGACCACGCCAGAGCGGGAAAACAGAGACGATATAGTGCGCCGCAGTTTCGCCGAGGCCTGTGACCTTTTGGGGAAGAGGTTTGGGGACGTGCCCCATGAGTGGACCTGGGGGCGACTCCACACCGTCACCTTCGACCATCCTCTGGGAGCGGTAAAGCCCCTGGACCTCATCTTCAACCGGGGCCCCATACCCACCCGGGGCTCCGGATTCACCGTCAATGCCGCCAGTTTCGACTACTCGGCCTTCGCCGAGGCTCTTAGGCCCGCGGAGATAGGAGAGGTCTTCGCCGTCCAAAGCGGCGTCTCGCAGCGGCTCATCGTAGATCTCTCCGACTTCTCCAACTCCCTAAGCATACACACCACGGGACAGGTGGGGATCCCCTTCCACAAGCATTACGACGACATGATCACCTCCTGGCAAGGGGTTAGATATCACCCCTTGCTTTGGGAAAAAGATGAAATCGAAGAGAATAAAGAGGGGTTGCTCATCCTAGAACCCAAGAGCGAATGACGGCACTTCACAACGAAGTGGATAGATCAAAAGGCCAGCCATACGGCTGGCCTTTGGTTTTATCGCTGCTACCGCTAAGGTTAGGTCACCTCTCCCATGGTCACCCGCACCGTCGTGCCATCCTCCCTCCGCAGGAGGAGCGCTCCCTCGGCATCGACCCCTTCCACAAAGCCTTCCTCCTTACCTCTGGGCAGAACCACCTCGACCTTCTCACCCAGATTCGCCAAACGCGAAGTGAAAACCTTATGAGGCAAGTACCCTTCTTGCAGCCGGAGATACCCCCCCTCCATATACCTGAGCAACCTTTGAAGCAACTCTAATCGACAGATCTCACGGCCTAACTCTTCAGAGAGGCTCGTCGCCTTCCCTGCCAACTCCGGCACCTGAGAAAGGCCCCAGTTCACATTCAAGCCTATCCCCACCACAACATAATCTAACCTCTCCCCCGTAACCCCCACCTCTGTCAAGACCCCGCCTGCCTTAGTGCCTCGGATCAGGAAAT
>CAZERB010000049.1:5246-7153 GCA_964514645.1 uncultured Anaerolineales bacterium | reverse complement strand
AACGCCGGCCAGATGCTGGAAGATGTGCGCCTCGCCACTCGCGACCGGTTACCCATCCATTTTTATGGGAAGATGGGAGGCGTGGTCCCCTCGCCGGCGGAGGTCCTGGCCGAGATAGAGAAGATAGCAAGTCCCCAACGAGGAGAGAGATAATGGAGAGAAAGGCCGTCTTTGCCAAACCTGAAGCTTTAACTGATGCCCCTACCCACTACTGCCCCGGTTGCACCCACGGCATCATCCACCGCCTCATTGCCGAGGTGATCGACGACCTTGGAATCCGAGAGATCACCATCGGCATCGCCCCAGTGGGGTGTGCGGTTTTGGCCTATGACTACTTCAATCTGGACTTCGCGGAGGCGGCTCACGGCCGGGCTCCGGCCATGGCTACTGGTCTGAAGCGAGTCCAGCCCGACAAGGTGGTCTTCACCTACCAAGGGGATGGAGACCTGGCCGCCATAGGCACCGCCGAGGTCGTCCACGCCGCCACAAGAGGGGAGAATATCACCACCATCTTCATCAATAACGCTATCTACGGCATGACAGGAGGCCAGATGGCTCCCACCACCTTGCCTGGCCAAGTTACCACCTCTACCCCCTTCGGCCGAGATGTGAAAATAGCCGGCTATCCTCTTCGGGTGGCGGAACTCATCGCCACTACCAGCGGGGCGGCCTACGTAGTGAGGCGAATGGTCACAAAACCGGCCACCATCGCTAGCGCCAAGAAGGCTATAATGTTGGCTTTCCAGGCGCAGATGGCAGAGTTGGGCTTCTCCCTGGTGGAGATCCTCTCCTCCTGCCCCACCAATTGGGGGCTCAGCCCTCGGGAGGCTATAGAGTGGGTGGAGGAGAGTATGGCAGTCTACTACCCCTTGGGGGATTACAAGGTGATAGATGAGGTAAGAAGCCTTAAATGAGGGGAGCGAATCATGCATGAGCAGATCATCATCTCCGGCTTTGGTGGCCAAGGAGCCCTTTTCGCTGGCCAGGTGCTCACCTACGCGGGCCTCAAAGAGGGATGGAATGTGACTTGGCTCCCCTCGTATGGCCCCGAGATGCGAGGGGGCACCGCCCGCTGTACCGTCACCCTCTCCGATGAGCCGATAGGCTCGCCTATCACCGATAGCCCTACCATCGTTATCGCCATGAACCCCCCTTCCATGGAGATGTTTGAGCCCCGGGTGAAGCCTGGGGGTTTCCTCTTCGTTAACAGTTCCATAGTGAGTACCGATTCCAGGCGGAACGATATCACCACCATCCGGGTGCCGGCCAACGATATCGCTAAGGAACTAGGAAACGATCGGATGGCCAACATGGTCCTTCTGGGAGCCCTGATAAGGGCCACAGGGGTCATCTCCTTTAAGTCGGCTATAGCCGCTCTAGAAGAGCACCTACCGGAGAGGAGACGCCATCTTCTGCCCTTGAATGAGGAAGCCCTACGAAGGGGTGCGGAGGTGGTGGAGAAGGCAGTACGAGGCTAAGCGGATGCTTCTCGGCCAAGTGCGACTGGAGATCGTCTCCGATGGAACTTTCTGGCTTGACGGCGGGGCCCATTTCGGGGTGGTGCCCCGCCTCCTTTGGGAAAAGATCATCGCTCCCGATGACCTAAACCGCGTCCCAATGGCCCTAAACTGCCTTATCATAGAGTCCCAAGGGAAGAAGATCCTGGTAGATACCGGGGTAGGGGATAAACTGTCGGCCAAGCGGAGGGAGATTTTGAACCTGGAGCGCCAAAAGGGGCTAGTGGAGAACCTCAAAGATAAGGGGGTGGAGCCCGAAGAGATAGCCGTAGTCATAAATACCCACCTTCACGCCGACCACTGCGGAGGGAACACTACGCTCAACGCCGGAAGAGCGATCCCTACTTTCCCCCAAGCCGACTACTGGATTCAGGAGGGGGAATGGGAGGC
>CAZERB010000049.1:0-5146 GCA_964514645.1 uncultured Anaerolineales bacterium | reverse complement strand
GCTCTGAGCGATCCCAGAGCCTCTATCAATTCAGGTACCCCTTCAAGAGACGGCTGCGGCTGGGATGACGGAGGCGACGCAAAGCCTCGGCTTGGATCTGGCGTACCCGCTCTCGAGTGAGACCAACCTTATGCCCTACCTCCTCCAGGGTGTAACCCCGGCCACCGTCCAGCCCAAAACGTAAGCGAATGACCTCCGCTTCCCGAGGGGTGAGGGAGGCTAGAGCCTTCTCCAACTGTTCCTCCAAAAGGGCAAGGGAGGCCTCCGCTGTGGGGGGAGGGGTAACCTCATCCTCTATGAACTCGGCAAGGGTGCTCGTCTCCTCCTCGCCCACGGGGATATCGAGGGAAACGGGCTCAGCGGCCACTCGACTAAGGTCCGCTACCTTCTCCTGGCTTATATCCATCTCCTCCGCCAGTTCTTCCTCATCGGGCTCGCGCCCCAGTTCCTTGGTCAAACGACGGGAAGCGCGATTGAGCCTGCTGACCTTCTCCACCACGTGGGCTGGGAGGCGGATGACCCGCCCTTGATAAGCCGCCGCCCTGCTAATCGCCTGGCGGATCCACCAGATGGCGTAGGTGCTGAAACGATAGCCCCGCCCTGGGTCGAACCTCTCAATAGCCCGCATCAGCCCCAGATTCCCCTCCTGAATGAGGTCGGCGAGGGGTACCCCCCTTCCCAGGTAGTTGCGGGCCACGCTCACTACCAGACGGGAGTTGGCCTTGACGAGCCGTTCCCGGGCCTTATGCCCTTCCTCCATCTCCTTAAGTAACCTTTGCCTTGCCTCGTGATCGGGCATCCCCTTCTTAAGTTGCTCTTCTGCGGCCCTCCCCTTATGGCAGCGTCGGGTTAACTCTAACTCCTCCTCCGGAGTGAGAAGGGGGATATTCCCCACCTCCCTGAGGTAAAGGGCCACCACATTATCTGTATCCCCCTCGTATTTTTCCCGCTCTTCTATCATAGTCAGACCTCAACATCGATACCTCTAAATATATAAAACTGATGCCCAAAAAACTATAGATGTGCCTGGTCGAAGCCAGGAACGAACCTCTCCAACCGCTCCTTATCTAACCTAAAGTAAACGTATGCCCCTTCTTTCCTTGAGGAGAGAAGCCCCGCGTTCTCCAAAACCCTATAATGGTGCGACATGGCAGGCTTGCTCAACTCGAACGCTTTCTCGAACTCTACACAGCCCAACTCGTTGCAGTTGAGGAGCATCCGTACCATCTGGTATCGAGTAGGGTCGGAAAGAGCCTTGAATATCCTGATCGCTTCACCAGAGAATTCAGATGACGCTTTTTCTTCCATAGATAGTTTTAAAATTTTGAAACTATTTAAATTATAATGCCGAAGAAAGCATCTGTCAACCCCACAGATGCTAAAATAGAGCCTATTCTTACACCATATTTGCCAAAAAGATTCTTTCTTTCGTTCTTTCTCCTATAAACTCCCCTCTTGGCTCATTATCTATATATTTCCGCCATGCCTCATGAGCCTGGGCCTTACCCAAAAGCACCAAGGCGGCGTACCGAGGCCGCTGTGGAGACGCAAGGAGCCTTATCCCTGCCTCCTCGGGAGTTCTTTGGCCTTTCTTCTGATTGCAGGGCACGCAGGCGGTGACCACGTTCTTCCAGACGAAGCTCCCGATTAACGTGCCGTAGTGCCAACCTCTTATGGCACGCGTTTGAGTAACCAAACTTCACCCTGTACCCAATGCAACTTAGCATCACGCTGATAATTGTCTTGAATATAGGCAATCACTTCAGGAGCGCGATTTTCGATGTCCCAACGGCCAGGGAAATAGACAACCCATTCAGGTGGATGCTCTTGAAGTGTAACTACGATTCTGCTTTTGACAGAGTCCAACATGTACCAAGGATAACTGAAACCCCAAAACTTTGGGGGGAGACATCGCAGCAGGTAGTACAAATTAGCAGTTGCCTCATCGTCAGGGAAGATATAAATGCAATCGGTTGGGCCGATGCGCTGCCTAATTTCACCTGCCAAAGGTACCAAATCGGTATACTCCCATACCTTCCGAGGCTGATCCGCACGAAAAACTGCCTGGTATGCAGAGCCAGCAGTGATAATCCAGAAGACCGATAGCGCGATAGCTATACCAGTCGCGAGGTACGGGCTGGATTGCAACGCCGAGTTAGAGATTCTTGGACGCAAGGCATAAGCGAGCGTCAGAGAAGATAACCAGGCCAGCACAGGCAAGGCGGCTTGAAGGTGAAAGAACGCAAAGCGAGGATATGCGGTAAGGCTGCTCGCTGCGAGCAATATCAGCCCCCACCCCAAGTTCAGCCATCTTTTATCGCCTTCTCTTTTTAATTCGATTAAGCAAAAGATCGCCGCGGGCAGCAATAGGCAAGCAGAAGCAATAGTTCTAACCTGAGCGATATCGGGAGGTTGGGCAGCCAAAGAAGCATAACTACTTACTAGGTTGAAGCCTATCGTCCAATACAGAAAGTTTGCCAGTGTGCCGGCTTGGACATAGTGGTATACGGCAAATGCCATGGGGGGCAAAGTCGCTGCAAGGCTGATTAGCGCTGTATCTCGCAAGATCACTGAGAACGAACGATGAGCTTGCCAGTTTGTAAAAGCGTTCCATATGACAAATGTGGCGAATACGATGGCGGCATGTTGTTTGACTAGTATAGCGATGCCGCCGAGAAGGCCAAGGAAGAGCAAAGATTTCCGCGAGTGATAGGAGGCAGAAGAGTCGTAGAATAGCAACAGGAGCAGATAGAGCGGAGCAAGAAAAGTTTCGTGCCAAAGTTTGGCAAAGCCGAACCTAGGTGACCAGATTACGAAAAATGACGCTGCCCCGAGTCCGCCTAGCCAACCGATAGTGCGTCGTCCCGCTAAAAATGTCAGCGCGGTTGACAGAGAGATGAGTGCGACGAGAACTATCTTGGCCAATCTCAACCCATCCGAAAACAGGGGCGTCAGCACTGAAAGTAGAATGGGCATCAGGGGAGTGTGCTGATCGGCAATGTTCTCGTATTGCAAGAACCCCCCTTGTAACAACCAGGGCTGGAGAATGACCCGTGGCCCCAGTGAGAGAGGCAATCTGAAGTAATATGATAAGCCCTGAAAGAGCAGCAGACCCGCCAAGGCTAAAAGGGTAAGTCGCGGCAGCCAGTGTTGTAGTCTCCTCTCGAAATTCAAGGCATGTGATCGCTCGGCCATAGCGGATTTATGTTCCACCCTTAGAAAGCAAGCGTCTTGCTCTCCTCGGACACAGTGCGTCAGAGGCTTATGCCTTCTGTCAAACACCAAGCCAGAGAACGCCGCATGCCTTCTTCGAGTTCAACAGTCGGCTCATATCCCAATTCTCTCTGCGCTTTAGCAATCGAACAGGCTATGGTCTTGCTCATCTCTGAGAGGACATGGATCTTCTGATGGTAAAACCCTAGGGATTGGAGCAATTTGCCACACAATCTCGCAACCTCACTCGCTAGAGATGGTAACCTCATCCGCTTGCGCGCCACGGCAAATCCGAACTCCCTCTCCATCAGCCTCTCCACCGTATCAACGATTTCCTTCATCGTGTAAGGGCGGCGGTCAGCAATCCAGTATGTTTGACCATTGGCTGCGGGTATCCGTTCGCAAAGTAGAAGGGCCTGGCAAACATTGTCTATATAAGCCATAGACCGTCGATTCTCTCCGTCGCCCACGATTGGCACCGTACCGCGTCTTATCATCCGAAAGAACGTTGTCTGCCGCAGTGGCTGACCGGGGCCATAGAACCAGGGAGGACGAACAACAACTGTCTCCAGCTTGCCGCGCCCCTGATAGGCGCGGACAACCTCTTCCATCAACATCTTTGACTGTCCGTAAGCCATGTACGGATTGTAAGGTGATAGCTCATCGAACTGATGATCCCGATTCAAATTAAAGCCAAACGGCGAGTCGGACGATACAACCACTGCCCGACATACCTGGGCACTCTCAGCCGCCTGTAACAGATGGCGGGTTCCATCTACATTTACTTCGAAGAGCTCTCGAGTATAGCGACGTGGGTGAACCACACCAGCACAATGGAAAAGGGTCGCCCCCGCCGCATTCCCACAAAAAGCTGATGCCGCATTCGGGTTTCGCAGATCACCCTCAACAATCTCCACGCGATCCGATAGTTCGCGGAGTGCCGACTTATCCAAATCAGGTTTCACAAGACAACGAATCCGCCGCGTGTGATCGGGTTCCAATAAGGAGGCTACGCCGGGTAACCCTTCGAGCAATACCCGAACCAGTCGAGTGCCTAACCAGCCTGGCGCGCCCGTGACCAATGTGAGGGACATAAGCGCTTCAACCTCTACAAATGGAATCCTTGACCATACATTACGTTAACACCGTAATGGTTGCCTGGGGCTCAACCCCCAGGCGAGCCAGTGATCAAATAAATCTCGTCACCGATATGGACTCTTATGGCGCCCATCAAAAACCGCGCAGACCCACGATCCATATCGATCATGGGTCTGCGCGTGATGCCGTTCAAAGATGATGAGCCCCCGAAGCAAGAGCCTGACACCCATTGGTCTTGACCAGGTAGACCGCAATCTCTATAAACTTCTTTTCTCGTTTAGGGGATGTATTTCTGCCAGGTTTCATGCGGTCGGGCTTTCCCCAGAAGGACGAGAGCGGCGTACCGAGGCCGCTGTGGAGACGCAAGGAGCCTTATCCCTGCCTCCTCGGGAGTTCTTTGGCCTTTCTTCTGATTGCAGGGTACGCAGGCGGTGACCACGTTCTTCCAGTCGGTCTCGCCTCCGCGGGAACGGGGCACCACATGATCTATGGTCAATTGGCTTTTTATGGGCTGAGCGCCACAATACTGACAGGTATAATGGTCTCGAGCGAGGATCGTCCGCCGCGTCAGGGGCAGAAAGAGACGGTGAGGAACCCGCACAAAGTAGACCAACCTGATGACCAACGGAAGATCGAAGGAGAGCCGTTGGGAGCGGATCTGAGCCTGGGCAGCCTCGACTACCTCGGCTTTCTCCTTGAGAAGGAGGACGATAGCCCGTCGCAAGGTGACAATGTTGAGCGGTTCAAAGGTAGCATTAAGCACGAGCACATGCCCCATTGTTGTTGACCTCCTGTAAAGAACTCGGGGGCCAGGATTCGAACCTGGGCTAGGGGA
>CAZERB010000048.1:0-7166 GCA_964514645.1 uncultured Anaerolineales bacterium | reverse complement strand
GCGGAGATCCATTCCAACCGCAGCCTCTGGGGCTCGATGCCCGCATACTCCAAGATCTTCTTCAAGATGGGGATCCGCTTAGCGGTACGATGGTTTCCGCTGATGAAGTGGCAATCTCCAAAGTGGCAACCCGCCACCAAAACCCCATCGGCTCCCTCGCGAAAGGTGCGCAAGATCAGTTCCGGCGAGACCCGTCCCGAGCAGAGAACCCTTATGATATTGATATTGGGAGCGTATTTGAGACGTGAAGTGCCAGCCAGGTCCGCACCAGGATAACTGCAATAGGTGCATAGATAGCCGATGATCTTGGGCTCGTACATTAGACCACCTCCAGTTCGAGCAGCGCTCCTTGCATCTCAGCCACCAACTGCTCATCGGTGAAATGCAGGAGACTGATCGCCTTGGGGAGGCAGTGGCCCACGCAGGTGCCGCAGCCCTTGCAGAGGGTCTCGCTCACCTGAGCCCGTCCCTCCACCAGTTCTATCGCTTTGTAAGGACAAGCCAAGAGACACTCCCCACAGCCGGAACAACGCTCTATATCCACCTGGGCGATAGAGGGCTCCAGCGTCCACTTCCCCATATCCATCATGGATAAAGCCATGGCCGCCGCCGCTCCTGCCTGGGCCACTGTATCGGTTATATCCTTGGGCCCCTGGCAAGCCCCCGCGATGAAGATCCCATCAGAGGCGGTCTCCACCGGGCCCAGTTTGGGGTGTTTCTCCAAGAAAAAGCCGTCCTTGCTCCGGCTGAGGCCAAATAGTCGTGCCGTCTGCGCTGCGTCGCGCCGGGGTTCCAAACCGTTGCTCAGGATCACCATATCCACCGGGATCCGTCGTAGCTCACCCAGTAGGGTGTCCTCGCACTTGACGATCAGCTTCCCCTCCTCCTCCGGCCTCTCAGCCACATCTGTCACCTCGGCACCCTTGCCCCGGATAAAGATCACATCCTCCCTCATCAACCGCTTGTAAAACTCCTCGTACCCCTTGCCGAAGGTCCGCATATCGATATAGAGCTCATAGACCTTAGCATCGATCGAGTCGCGTAACAAGTGAGCGAATTTGAGGGAGTACATACAGCAAACCCGGGAGCAATGCTCGTTGTAGTTCTCATCCCGGCTCCCGATGCAGTGCAAGATGGCCACGCTCTCCGGCACCCTCCCATCCTTCAATACCACCTTCCCCCCCGTTGGCCCTTGGGAGTTTATCATCCGCTCAAACTCCAGGCTGGTCAAGACGTTATCCAGCCTGCCGTAGCCGTACTGGGGAGCCCTGGTACAATCGAAGAGGTCGAAGCCGGTAGCCACGATGATGGTTCCCACCTCCAGCTCGAGGACCTGATCCCTCTGCTCAAAATCGACCGCTCCTCTGGGGCAGAGTTTCTCGCAAGCCCGACACCTACCCTTCTGGAAGTAGATACAATTGACCGTATCTATGACCGGGATCCTGGGTATAGCCTGGGGAAAGGGCATATAGATCGCCTTGCGAAAGCCGATTCCGCAATCGAACTCGCTAGGGATATTCCTAGCCGGGCACTTCTCCTGGCAAAGGCCGCAGCCGGTGCAGAGTTCCTCCTTCACATAGCGGGCTTTTTTGCGCACCTTGACCTTGAAGTCGCCTACATAACCCGAGACCTCCTCCACTTCGCTGAAACTCAGGATTTCGATATTTTCGTGTTGTCCCACGGACACCATCTTCGGTGTCAATATTCAAGCCGCACAGTCCAAGGTGGGGAAGGTCTTAAATAACTGGGCCATATAGCCGCCAATGGAGGGCTCCCTCTCCACGAGGTAAACCTGCTTACCCGAATCGGCTATTTTGAGTGCAGCGTCGATGCCAGCGATCCCCCCACCTACCACCAAAGTGGCGGCTTTCACGGGAACCTCGCGGACAAAGAGGGGTTCGTGGTTAGCCACTCGACAGATGGCGGCGCTTACTGCGTGTTTGGCTCGTTCCGTGGCCTTCCCGCTCTCCTCGGTAACCCAAGAGACCTGCTCCCGGATGTTGGCCATCTGGAAGAAGAAAGGGTTTAACCCCGCCTCTTGGCAGGCTCGCCGGAAGGTCACCTCATGCATGAGGGGGGAGCAAGAGGCCACCACCACCCTGGTCAACCCCAGTTCCTTGATATCCTCCTTGATGAGATCCTGGCCGGGGTCGGAACACATATACTCGTAATCTCGGGCGATAACCACCCCCGGCAACTGGGCGACGAACCGGGCTACCTCTTTCACATCCACATGAGGGGCGATATTCGTCCCACAGTGGCAGATATAGACGCCTATCTTCTCCATAACTCAAACCTCCCTTGAAGCCACAACTAAATAGGGGGCCAAGATATCGGCCGCCGAAACTAGCTCCTTCCCCAAACCCAAAGCCTTCCCCTCCAGCCCCAGGCTGAGGCCCAAAAGTTGGGTGAAGTAGAGGATGGGGATGGAGAGATCGGCCCCAAAACGGGCCTTCACCCGATCCTGATAGGCCTCTAAGTTGAGTTGGCAGAGGGGACAGATGGTAGCGATACAGTGGGCCCCTCTCTTTTGGGCCAAAGCCAAGAGGTCCCGGACGAGTTTCAAGGCTACCTCCTCCTTGGTGGTCATGAGAAGCCCGCCACAGCATTGGGCCTTCAGCGGATAGTCAACCACCTCTGCCCCTATCCAGGAGAGGAGGCGATCCAAGGCCGTAGGGAACTCCAGGTCGTCGTACCGCCCTTCGGGGCGGCTGAATTGGCAACCATAGTAGGGAGCCACCTTCAGCCCCTCCAAGGGCGCAGTTACGCGCTCCCGGATTAACCCCTCGCCCACATCGTTCACTAGCACCTCCAAGAAGTGGCGTACCCTAACCGAGCCTTCATATTTGAGCCCGGCCACGCCTAAGACCTCTCCCACCCTCCGGCCCAGATCCGGCTCCCTCAACCGAAGGTTCGTCTTCTCCAGCATGGCCAAGCAGCCGTTGCAGATGGTCACTAGGTCAGAGGCCCCGGCCTGTCTCTCCGCCAAGGCCAGGTTCCGGGCACCAAGCACAAAGGTGGGCAACTCTCGGATAGAATAAGAAAGGCTAGTCCCGCAGCAGTTCCAATCCTCGAGTTCCTCCAATTCCATATCTAGCGCCTTGGCTACGGTGCGAGTGGAGAGGTCATAGGCCCTATTGCTCACCTCCTGAGAACAGCCGGGATAATAGGTGTAGGCCATCACTTTTCCCCCCTCTCCCTCATATAGTCAAGCATCTTAGCCAGTTCCCGCCGTCCCTCGATTCTGTGAGGAAATAGCGGCAGCCTACCTTTGAGCAACATCTTGAGTCCCATGGGAGCCATCTTGATCAGGCCCCAGGGGTTTAGAGTCCCAAGATAGTAGCGAGCCATGAGTTCCATCTCTGCGCTGCGTCCATATCTATCCACTATGCCGCTGAAGGCCTGATAGAGCACCGGGCTGCCCCTGGGGTAGATTCCCCGCTCGATGGCTAGCCTCTTCAAGGCATACATCAGATCGGTGAACTCGATGCCGCTGGGACACCGCACCGTACAGTAGTAGCAGGAGGCACATAACCAGGGAGTGTTACTCCTGAGCACCCTTTCCCATTGGCCGGCTCGCAGGGCAGCGATGATCTGGCGGGGGGTATAATCCATAGCGTAGGCGGTGGGACAGGAGGCACTGCAGGTACCACATTGGATACAACTCTTGATCTTCTCCACGATGGGCGGATCGAGGACCCGTTCCACCAGACCCAGAGATGATTCAAATAGATCGGCCTCCCTGACTTTCTGGGCCACCATGACACCTCCTTAAGAAAGAGGCCCCTGGGACTCCCCTATCCCGGGACCCCGGCCCTTATCGAGAATTTGTGCATCTCTTCACAACTATAGGATAACCCAAAAAGAGCCGATTAGTCAAGTATTCGTAGTAACCGATACGCGATAGCCAGCCTGGGGTGTCCAAGGCCGGCCTCCCCTAGCCCACCGAACCTCAAAGGTTTGCCTCACAGCCCAAGGGGAAAAGCCTAGGGCAACCCTTCGCTCTAAATATATCAAAGGCCGGTCAAAATCCGGTCAAATCGAGGTCAAAAACGGGTCAAAAAAGGCCAAGCATCTATCACCCCTAGCAGCTACGCCTTGACAATATAGCGACCTCATGATATTCTTGAATGGCTTGTGATAGTTTTCACGTATCGCTTAGCCAAGCGAAGAGAAACTAATCAGAGGATCTGAGGCCCCTCGTGCGATCGTCTCGAAAACTTACTCTGCCAATCGAAGATGACCAAGGAACAATCTCCGAGACTAATCCTAGGGGTGGGGAACCTCCTCTTACGAGACGAGGGGGTGGGGGTGCACGTCATCTCCACTCTACGCGGCCGGGAACTGCCTGATGATGTTGAGTTATTGGATGGCGGCACGGCTTCCTTCGATCTCCTCGACACCTTGGCTGGCCGTCGCCAAGTGATCATCATCGACGCTGTGCGCACCGGCAGCGAACCAGGCACCATATTTCGTTTCACCCCTGAAGATATCTCGGTAAGTAGAGAACAAATCACCTCCCTACACCAAGTGGGCCTGCTGGAGACCCTGGACTTAGTGGGCCACCTTTTAGATTCTGCACCTGAAGAGGTTGTCGTTTTGGGCATCGAACCCAAGGAGATAGGTTGGGGGCTCGAACTTTCGGCTGAGGTAAAGGCAGCGGTGCCCAAGGTTATAGAGTTGATAATGGCTGAATTGGATCGCTTCCAGAGGAGACCCCTTGGAGAGAGTCAACGCTCAGCCTCACCCGAAGGGTAGATAACCCTATCTGCTTTATCGCCAGGCAGCCGCCCAAGTGAGCGATGAAGGCCGCGTCTCGAGAACCCTTTTCCAGGGCTACCATCCGCTATCCTTGACAAAGAAAAGGTGTTGTGTTATTCTATAGTGCGAATTTTCACAAATCTGCGGTGCTAGGGGTAGCATCGTTTAGCCTAGTGAGAAACGCCAATAGTCCAGGGGCAACTTGCTGCTCGGGAGTTTTTCTACGGCGGATCGTCCGCTCCTTCGACCCCTGCCTCGCCTGTGCGGTGCACTTGGTTACGCCTAAGGAGCGCGAACTGGGTCGGTTTCGGGTCAGTTAGCCAAAAGAGAAGGTTTAGGATAAAGAAGCACGATAGATGTGATATGGAAGGATGCGGCTGTGCTGGACGAGGTCAATGAGATAGTAGAGCGGCTGCTCCGAGAGGAAGAGAGGAAACCTGCTTTGGCCTCTACTTTGGCTTTACACCGCGAACTTATAATTGCCCGCGCCCAGCTTAAACCACCGGAGATACAAACAAGGCTAGGGAAAGAAGGAGCCAAGGAACTACTCCGCCGAGGAGTTCCCCTGTTGCAGGGGGAGAAACTAAAGATGGAGGGACTTCTAGAATTCTGCCAGCACATCTGTCAGATCACCGCACGGCACCGACCTGACCTAGCCGACCAATTAGACGAAATAAGGGGGTTCCTCCTATCCCCTGCCCTCAACACCACAGCCGAGGAGTATTTGCAAGGGAAAGGCAGGGTGGAAGGCAATGGCTCCAGCGAGCTTCTGACCTTTGTCCTTAACAACGCCCTTCACCCCTTCCTGAAGCACTACGCCCAAGCGGTAGAAGGCCTTGTGGATGAAAGCACCTGGTACCGGGGCTACTGTCCCATCTGCGGAGGAGAGCCGGACTTCGCTTACCTAAGCCCGGGGAACGGAGCCCGACGGCTCCTATGCTCCCGCTGTGATACCGAATGGGACTTTTGGCGTTTGGGCTGCCCCTTCTGCGAGAACAAAGAGCGTGAGAGCCTGGGCTATTATCCCAGCGAGGACAATCTCTACCGTCTCTACATCTGCGAGGAGTGTTGCCGCTATCTTAAGAGTATAGACCTGCGGGGGATGAGCAAGAAGCCCCCCTTACCCCTGGAGCGCATCCTCACCCTGGAAATGGACCTGGCTGCGCGGCAGATGGGGTATCGCTGAGGAGAGAAGGTGAAGGGCGACTCTACAGTCAAGGTAACCTACTTCCATTACGTTAACCATCGCTTACGCCCCTGCGAGAAGCCAGATGTCCATGAGACAGCGGAGGCTATATGTAAACGGCCAGGAACTGGCGACCCTGCTTTGCACCCCAAACAAGATGAACTTCCTTGCCCTGGGGTTTCTGGCCTCAGAGGGGATAATAAAAAGCCTAGGAGATGAAGGAAGGAAACATCATCGATGTCCAGCCGAACCGGGAGGAGATTGCTCCCTCAGTGGAGAGTCCTGCTCTCCGGCTGTGGGGGAGGGGTAACCTTCGACGAATCTGCCTCTATCCATCACCCCCTATCTTCCTCGTTTCGCATAAGCGTAGAGGAACTAACCACCCTCATGAGAGATCTCTATCAACGGGCTGAGGATGCAGGGCGACACAACACCTTGGATAAGATCCGGAGCGAATGTCTCTATAAGGGGATACCGACCTGGGACCACATCCTCCTAACCACGGGTCGCATCTCTTCGGAGATGGTGAAAAAGGCAACGGCCATGGAAGTACCACTCATCGCCTCCCGCACCTCTCCCCCCGACCTGGCCATAAGGCTGGCTGAAGCCTGGGGATAACCGTAGTGGGGTATATCCGAGGGGAAAGCATGAACGTTTACACCTGGCCCGAACGGGTCAGGGATAAGGAGAGTTGAGAGTCGCCCATTGATTTCCCTGGCCGATTTCGATAAACTCTCTTGCTCAGGGGCAAATATATTGACTAACCATACATAATCTGAAGGAGGTGATGGTAAGGTACAGCGATAATAGACAAAATCGTAAACTGTGGCTTGCGTCAAGGAGGTGTTCATGAAAGAGATCACAAGGAGAGATTTTCTCAAGATATCAGGGGTAGCAACAGGCGGTCTACTGCTACCTCCCAGCGTCGCGTTGGCCTCCACCGAGGCTCCCCCCTTCCCACTGCACAAACGGGTCGGCGAGGCAGCCACTATCTGTCCCTACTGCTCCGTGGGCTGCGGCTTGCTGATCGCCACCGACCAGACCGGCCACATCATTAACTCAGAAGGCGACCCCGACCACATTATGAACCGCGGTGCGCTCGACCCCAAGTCGGTCTCGGTGCGTCAACTCTCGACTAGCCCTTTGCGTCTGAGCAAGGTGCTTTACCGTGCGCCCGGCTCGGCAGCGTGGGAAGAGAAAACGTGGGACTGGGCCATCA
>CAZERB010000047.1:0-7226 GCA_964514645.1 uncultured Anaerolineales bacterium | reverse complement strand
CCTCTTTCACCAGGCTGGAACTGAGGAAGTAATACTTATAGGTGGTCATGAGACATACGGTCTCTATCTCCGCCGCCAGGGCTCGGTTCATGAGGGCCATCTGAAATTCTAGTTCGAAGTCGGCGATGACTCGGAGGCCGCGGAGCAGGACCTGGGCCTTTTTGAGACGGGCGAACTCCACGGTGAGGCCATCGTAGGATTCGACACGCACGTTGGGAAATTCCCGCACCGCTTCTTTCACTAGAGCCACCCTTTCCTCACAGGATAATAGCAGGCTCTTGATAGGGTGGGCGTAGACCCCGATGATAAGTTGGTCGAAGAGGCCGGAGGCCCGTTGGATGATGTCTAGGTGTCCGTTGGTGAAAGGGTCGAAGGTGCCGGGAAAAAGGGCGGTGGTCATTGATCCTCCTAGGAATTATAGCATATTATTAGCCACTATTCTCTCAGACAGAGATGAATTTGTCGAACCACAGGTCACTTTAGACTCTTGCTCCATCGGGACGAAAGGTATGCCCACTCCAAACACCTGCTATCTTTCCTACCCCATTCGTGACCTATCTTCTTTCTGACCCATTTTGTGTTTAGCTCAGGTCTCCTTCCCCTCGCCAGAAGTCGGCCACGCGGCGGGCCAATAGCCGATGTTGGGGTAACTCTAGGCCGGGGTCTTCTTGGAATATCTCCTTGGCCAAGGCCCGGGCCTCTTCTAATACCTTCACATCGCTCAGTTTGGCCACTTTGAGGTCGGGGAGGCCGCTTTGGCGGGTACCGAAGAACTCGCCGGGGCCTCGCATCTCCAGATCTACCTCGGCGAGGTAGAAGCCGTCCTGGGAGGATTCGATAGCCTTGAGGCGCTCCTCTGCCTGGCTGGAGGGGGAGTCGGCGAGAAGCAGGCAGTAGGATGGGACCTCGCCCCGACCCACGCGACCGCGAAACTGGTGGAGTTGGGCCAGGCCGAAACGGTCTGCCCCCTCTACCAGGAGCACGGTGGCCCGGGGGACATCGATCCCTACCTCCACCACCGGTGTGGCCACCAGGATATCGAGGTTTCCCTGGTAGAAATCCCTCATCACCGCTTCCTTCTCCGGGGCTGACATCCGGCCATGGATGAGGCCCAAGCGAAGGTCGGGGAAGATAGCCTGTAACCTCTCATATTCTTCCACGGCGGCTTTAGCGTCTATCTTCTCCGATTCCTCCACCAGGGGACAGATGATGAAGGCTTGGTTCCCCTCCTCGACTTGGCTCCTTATGAAGGCGTAGGCTCGTTCCCTCTCCCGAGGAGCCTTCCACTGGGTAGTTATAGCCTTCCGTCCAGGTGGCAGTTCATCGATGATGGAGATGTCGAGGTCGCCATAGACGGTGAGGGCTAGAGTTCGAGGGATAGGGGTGGCGGTCATAACTAGGACGTGGGGGTTATGGCCTTTCTGGCGCAGAGCGCTCCTCTGTCGAACGCCGAAGCGGTGCTGCTCGTCGATGACCGCCAGCGCCAGGTCGCGGAACTCAACCCCCTCTTGGATGAGGGCATGGGTACCTACCACAACCTGGGCGCGACCGGAGGAGATTTCGCAATAGGCCTCTTCTCGCTCCTCGGATTTAAGGCTCCCAGTGAGGAGCCGAAGGTTCACTTTCGGCTCAATAGTCTTGTAGAGGTTATGGAGAGTGGCGTAATGCTGCTCGGCCAATATCTCGGTGGGAGCCATGATGACCCCTTGGGCACCGTTGGCCACGGCCATAAGAAGAGCCGCCGCGGCCACCACCGTCTTGCCTGAACCCACATCCCCCTGTAGGAGACGGCTCATGGGCCTCGACTCTCGGAGGTCGGCCAGCATCTCCAAAAGGACTCTCTCTTGAGCCTTGGTGAGGTGGAAAGGCAACGACTTTATGAATCTCTCTAGGAGCCCCTCATCGGTCGGCAGGGGACGGCCGGGCTCTTCCCTCCATAGGCGCCTTTGTCTCAAGACCCCCAGTTGGATGAGGAGAAATTCGTCGAAAGCAAGGCGGTGGCGGGCTTCTTTGACCATCTCCCAGTTGTCGGGGAAATGGATCTCCTGGATGGCGCTCTCCAGATCGAGGAGCCTGGCTTGCTCTCGGAGAGGGGCAGAGAGATGGTCTGGCAGCCGGAGCGACCAGTAATCTACGGTGCGCTTCATCAGGCGGCGCATCCAACGGGCTCCGACCCCCTTGGTGAGGGGGTAGACGGGGACCAGTCTTCCCGTGTGGATCAGTTCTTGGTCCAAAGGCTCCCAGGCTGGCGAGGGGAGGGTTAGCCGTCCCAGATATTGGTCTACCTTGCCGCTGAGGACGATTTGGCGGCCGGGCTTAAGGCTTTTTAAGAGGTAGGGTTGGTTGAACCAGATGGCCTGGATGGTAGATGTGCCATCGGAGATGATGGTGGTGGTTATGGTCTGCCCCCTTCTGGTCTCCCGGTTCTGGGTCTCCCAGATGGTGCCGACTATGGTCACCTCCTCGCCGTACTCCAGTTGGTCTATGGTTTTAAGGGCTCTAAAGTCATCATACCGGTGGGGGAAGAGGTAAAGGAGATCTCGGATAGTCTCTACCCCGAGACGGCAGAGGCGCTGGCCATAGGCTTTACTCACCCCATGGAGTTCGGTCACCGGCGAGTCGATATCTACCCTCTCTTCGGGCTCGGCGGGGGCCCTCTTTTCGACAACTGATACCTCTTCCTTCCCCCTCATGAGGCTTCGGATCTCCTCGATGAGGGCCCTTCGCCCCTCTTTCTCTTCCTCTGGATAGCGACGCAAGAGGGTCACGATCTCCTCCACAGGGAGGGCTTCTCCGGCTTCCGCGGCCTCCGGGCCCCAAAACTGGGCCAGCCTCTCCAGCCCCCCGATGACGGCTCGGTTGGTGTAACCCGTCTTCTCTTCGAGATTTAGGATCTTATTCAGTTTCTCGATGGGGGATACCATCTTATTCCATGCCCTCGTAAACGAAGACCCCCATGGCTCCGGGGCCCACAAAAGTGGCCAGCGCGGGACCATAGGTGACGACATCTATCTCCTTGTCGGGGTAGGCCGTCTCGATCCGTTGGAGGAGTTCCTCCATCCCCGCACTCTCTATCCCTTTGATGAGGGTCATCTTCTCGATATGGGGGAACTCGGTGATGAATTCGAACAGTTTCTCCAGGGCGTTGGTTCTAGTGCGGACCTTCTCTAAAGGCTGGATCTCCCCCTCTTCGATGATGAGGAGGGGCTTAATGCCCAGCATAGTACCCAAGAGAGCCTGGGCCCTTCCGATGCGCCCTCCTCTCTCCAGATAATCGAGGCTCTCTACAAAGAAGACGAGGTAGAGGCGGGGGATCATCCCCCGAACCAGCCTTACAACCTCATCGAGGTTGGCCCCCTCCTGTGCCGCCTCTGCCGCAGCGATAGCCAGGTTCCCCAAAGCCAAGGAGGTGGTGAGGGAATCCATGACCATGATGCGGCATTGCCCTAAGAGGGATTCGGCTACTTCGCTAGCCACCCGGTAGGTATCGCTTAGTCTGGAGGAGATGTGGATGGAGATCGCTTCGTCTGTTTCCCTGCTCAACTTGGCGTAAGCCTTGTAGAAGCTCTCCTCACTGGGAGGTGAAGTGAAGGGAGGAAGGGGTGAGGTGTGCATTTTGTGGAAGAACTCCCGGGTGGTGAGATCTATCCCGTCACGGAAAGTCTCGGTACCGAAATGTATGTTGAGAGGCACCACGGTGATCCCTAACCTTTGCGCCGTCTCTGGGGAGAGATCGGCTGTGCTGTCGGTGACTACCTTGACCCTCATAGCCTTATGATTCACTCCACGGAGATGATATAGTGGTAGTAAGGTTGCCCCCCATCAATGCATTCTACCTCTTGTTCAGGGTACCATCTGCGGATCTCGTCGGCCAGGTTATCAGCTGCCTGTAGGGGGGTATCCTCTCCGTAGTAGAGGGTGATGATCTCGTATCGGTCGGCCCCCACTTCTTCCAGGGTCTGGCGAACGACTTTCTCGATCTTCTCCCCCGAGGCGGCCAGATGGCCGTTAAGGAGGGCGATGATCTGCCCCTTCTTTATCTTGATGCCGTTAATCTTCGCTGGGCGCACGGCGGTGGTTACCTCCAACGTCTGGATAGCGGCTATAGCCTTCTCCATATTTTGGGCGTTGGTTTCCGGATCCGCCTCTTTGTCGAAAGCCAGAAGGGCTCCTATACCCTGAGGGATGGTGGTGGTGGGCACCACTACCACCTTCTTGCTGGAGAGTTTTTGAGCCTGTTCGGCAGCCAAGAAGATGTTCTCGTTATTGGGAAGGATTATCACCTCCTTAACGGGGAGGCCCTCTATGGCCTGCAAAAGTTCTTGGGTGCTGGGGTTCATAGTCTGGCCACGGGAGACGACACATTTTGCCCCCAGGCTTTCGAAGACCCGGATGAGACCATTACCCCAGACTACGGCCACCGTGGCTATGCCTTCTATCCCCTCCGCCGCAGCCTTGGCAGCCTCCTCCCCCAGAATAAGAAACTCCCGGTGCTGCTCTTGCATATTATCGATCTTGATATTGGTGAGCACACCGAGGCTGGAGGCGTAACTGAGTACCTGACCGGGGTCGAAGGTGTGGACGTGAACCTTTATGACCCGCTCATCGCCCACTGCCAGAGCCGAGTCGCCAAAGGAGGCTATCTTCTCCCGCACCTCCGCCAGGTTTAACTCCTTGCCTTGGAGGACAAACTCGGTGCAGTAGCCCCACTCCCTCTCCGCTTTCTCTGGCGGTTCAGCGGGTACCATCTCCGTCGGTTCTTCCATCTCTATCGATTCTCCCTTAAGGTTGCGTAAGATCGCGTCAAGGATAATGAAGAGGCCCTGGCCTCCGGCGTCGACGACCCCGGCCTCCCGAAGGACGTCGAGGAGGGTAGGGGTCCTAGCCACTGACTCCTTCGCCGCTTCCACCGTCTTCTCAAGAACGGTGATGAGGTCTCCTCCCTCTTGGGCAGCGGCCATCGCTGCCTTGGCGGCGTCCTTGCTCACGGTGAGCATGGTCCCCTCCACGGGCCGGATGATCCCTTTGTAGGCCATCGTTGAGGCCTCATCCATAGCCAGAGCGAATTCGAGGGGGCCGAAACTTTGCTTCTTGTCTAGACTGTTGGCTATCCCCCGCAGTAACTGGGAGAGGATGACCCCCGAGTTCCCGCGAGCCCCCATGAGAGCGCCGTAGGCGGCGGCTTGGGCTACGGCACCAAGGGAGTTTTGGGAGGCGTTTCCTATCTCTTCCAGAGTCGCCCGCATGGTGAGGAGCATATTGGTCCCAGTATCGCCATCGGGGACAGGGAAGACGTTGAGGGCGTTGATGGCTACCGCGTGCTTTTCCAGCCAAGCGGTTGCCGTAGCCAGCATCCGCCTCAGATCGTGGCCATCACACCTGAGTTCGGCTTTTTCTGCCAATTTTCCTCGTCTCTACTCCTTGCTCACTCGCAACCCTTGGACATGGACGTTTACCTGGGTCACCGGAACGCCTAAGGCCTTTTCCACATTGTACTTGACGCTCTGGACGATATTGTGGGCCACCTCGGAGACCCGGGTACCGTATTCGATGATGACGTAAAGATCGATGATGATCTGGTCATCGACGAGTTTAACCTCCACGCCTCGCCGATAGCTGTCGCTGGGGTGGACAAGGACTGCCAAGCCGTTACGAAGGGTACGAGCGGCCATGCCCACTACACCGTAGCATTGGAGCACCGCTTGGCTAGCCAGATGGGCGATGGCGGTGGGCGATATCTCTATCTTTCCCAGTTTCGTCTCCTCGGTCATTTCACCCTCCCCTTTGCCTGTCTTGGCGTCAGCCTGCCCCGGTACTTGCCAGCCCGTCCTGGTACGACTTGGGCCAGGGGCCGGGGGCCAAAATTTTCTCTGCTCCTTGGAACCTTGGTTTGCTCAAACCGCCTTTTTGTGATATCATTTGTTGTTGAATGTAGAAGGAGCGATATAATGGCTAAATGTGATATATGTGGCAAGGGGCCCCAATTCGGCCATAACGTCAGCCACGCTCTCAATCGCACCAACCGGCAATTCAAGCCCAATATCCAGAAGAGGACGATCATCATCGGCAACACCAAGAGGCGACTCAAGGTGTGTGCCAAATGTTTGCGTTCCCTGGATAGGATGATAGCCGAGGGAAAGTTGACGCTGTAGCCTTTTTCACCTCCACTCCAGGAGCCAGCCCCTGGCCTGCTACCACCATGGCAAGCGTGCCAGGAGAGACCCAAAGGGCTGGCTTTTTCACTTTGTTAAACCCCGCCATAAGGGTGGGGTTACTATGCCTCTTCATCGGGATGCGAACGCACGAAGGGCTTTGAGTGCTGCGCCTATCTCTTCACCTTGCTTGAAGATAGCGGTTCCGGCCACCAGAACCGTGGCTCCAGCAGCCACCACCTGGGGTGCTATGTCGCTATTTATCCCTCCATCCACCTCTAGTTCGCAGGAGAACCCCTTCTCATCCAGGAGGCTTCGCACCTTTTTGATCTTCTCCAGCATGCTAGGGATGAAGGTCTGTCCCCCGTACCCGGGATCCACGGTCATCAAGAGGAGGAGATCGATATAGGGCAGAACTTCCTCCACACTGGCTATAGGGGTCATGGGGTTGATGGAGACCCCAGCGCGGAGGCCCAACTCCTTTATCCTCTCTATTAGGCGATGAAGGAGGGGGGAGGCCTCTTGGTGGACGGTAAGGATGTCCGCCCCCGCCTGGGCGAAAGCCTGGATATGTCTCTCCGGCTCCTCTATCATGAGGTGGACATCTAAAGGCAATCGAGTCCTAGGGCGCAGGGCCTCGACTATCAAAGGGCCGACGGTGATCTGGGGCACGAAATGGCCATCCATCACATCTACATGGATGTAGTCGGCACCCGCCGCCTCACAAGCCGCTACCTCCTCGCCGAGGCGAGAGAAATCGGTGGCCAGAATAGAAGGTGCCAGTTTGATCATCTTTCCCAACTGTCTAATCTTACACTCTATGGCCGAAAAAATCAATATCTGCGTATTCACTCGGTCGCATCACGTTTGATCACGAGTTTCTGGGAACATCTATCATTCAGGAGCGTTCACCTTCCCCTCTATCATCCTTTGCCTTAGTTCATGACCTCCCACCGCCAGTTTTGGTCATCCTTCCAGCCCTCTCCTTTGCTATCCACAGTTGGTTGAACTTCTCTGCCCGACTACCGGTGAGGACTCTCAGAGTCCGGATGAGGTTCTTAACCTGGTACCGAG
>CAZERB010000046.1:0-7341 GCA_964514645.1 uncultured Anaerolineales bacterium | reverse complement strand
TAGTTTTTTCTCAAAACCCACTTGCAAGGTGAAATGACCTTAGGGCCCTGAAACTGCCTCTTCGTTGACAGAGAGAAGCAGTGGTAGTATGATGAGTTGTAACGCGTGTTAGCAAAACGCTGCGATATTTATATCTGGGCGATTTTGCTTCGCTCAGGTTGGGTGTAGCCTGTAGGAGGTTGTCTCACCTGTGCGCGTCGAACTCCTTTGTGCTACTTTGCAGAGGAAAATGGCTGCGCAATGACGGGCTGCAAGAGAGAGGAAGGAATAAGATGTTACAGAGGGTGCACATAGAGCCGAAAGCGCTGGACGGGTACCGGACGATCGTGGGAGATGAGGAGGTTACAGCCATTCGAGCGTTGGCTGAGCCGTTGAGAGGAGTGCGGGTGTTGCATCTTAACGCCACCCCTTTCGGCGGCGGCGTGGCCGAGATCCTCTCCACGTTGGTACCTCTCATGAGGGATGTTGGTATCGAGGCCGAGTGGCAGACTCTCCACGGGGCTGAAGAGTTTTTCAACGTCACTAAGGCGTTACATAACGCTCTTCAAGGGGCCGACATCCCTATCACCGCGGAGATGAAGGAGGTTTACAACCGGTATAACCGTCTGAACGCCGAGGCTCTAGAGGGAGAATACGACTACCTGATCATCCACGACCCTCAGCCAGCGGCCATACTCCACTTTCACGGCCGCACAGGTAGCAGGCGCTGGATCTGGCGTAGTCACATCGACACCTCCGCTCCAAACCCAGAGGCTTGGAGTTTCCTTGAGCCCTACTTGGAGGCGTACGATGTGGCCATCTTCACCATGGAGCGGTATGTCCATAGCCACTCGAAGTTCCCCAAACTGGCCATCATCCCGCCCAGCATCGACCCCTTATCGCCTAAGAATAAGTCCCAACCCCTGGAGGAGCGCCAGGCCATCTTGGCGCGGTTCAAGGTAGATACCAGTCGTCCTCTGCTCACTCAGGTCTCCCGTTTTGATCCCTGGAAGGACCCTCTGGGAGTCATCGACGCCTATCGCATGGTCAAAGGTGAAATGCCGGGGGTGCAACTGGCACTAGTGGGCTCCATGGCTACAGATGACCCCGAGGGGTGGGAGTACTACGAACGCACCGTGCGTCATGCTGGAGAGGACTACGATATCCACATTCTGCATAACCTTCACGGCGTGGGCGATGTAGAGGTCAACGCTTTTCAGACCGCTTCCGACGTAGTTATTCAGAAATCCATTCGGGAGGGGTTTGGCCTGGTAGTGACCGAGGCGCTATGGAAGGGGAAGCCGGTGGTGGCGAGCAACGTAGGGGGCATCCCCTTGCAGATCATCGACGGCCAAACAGGGTACCTGGTAGATAGTCCTCTCCTCTGTGCAGAGCGGATCTGCTACTTTCTGAACCATCCAGAGGAAGGCGAGAAGTTGGGGAAACAGGCTCGGGAGTATGTGCGGAAATGTTTCTTATCCCCCCGTCACTTGGGGGACTATCTAAGGCTCTTCTTGAGTTTGGGATGAGGGATAGACTCAGTGGCTTCGACGACTTCACCGCCTACCGAGATCATCAGGGAGACATTTATCCCAGAGAGGCGAAATCTGATCCAGAGGTGTTGTGTCGGTTATGAAGAGGAGCATCATGCGGCGTACGAAGATAGTGTGTACTATCGGCCCTGCCTCAGAGGATGAGGAGAGTTTGCGGGGTATGATCCAGGCGGGGATGGATGTGGCCCGTCTAAACTTCTCTCATGGCGACCACCGCGTCCACGCTCGGCGCATCGCTACCATCCGCCGTCTGGCTCAGGAGATGGACCGAGCCATCGCCATCATCCAAGATTTGCAAGGGCCGAAGATCCGCTTGGGTGAGATCGCCACTGGCAGCGTGGAACTACTCCCTGATAGTGAGTTGATCCTAACCCTTGAGCCCGTTCCTGGGAGTCCCAGGGAACTACACCTCCCCTGTCCAGAACTGGTGGCCCATGTTGCCCCAGGCGACCGCATCCTCCTCTCCGACGGAGAGATCGAACTGCAAATATTAGAAGCCCAGAAAGGTCGCCTACTCACTCGAGTGGTCGCTGGAGGGAAACTCAGATCGCGACAGGGGGTAAACGTCCCTGGTGTAGAGTTGGATTTTCCCTCCCTAACAGCCAAAGATGAGAACGACCTGGCCTTCGGCATCGAGCAGGGGGTGGATTATGTGGCCCTCTCCTTTGTGAGAAAGGCCGAGGATATCCAGACTCTGCGTCAGCGGATCAAAGAAAAGGGCGCCGACATCCCTATCATCGCTAAAATCGAGAAAGCCGAGGCGGTGGAGGCCTTCGACCAGATCTTGGAAGTCAGCGATGGCATCATGGTAGCCCGCGGTGACTTGGGCGTGGAGACTTCGGCGGCCGGGGTGCCCATCTTGCAGAAGGAGATCATCCGCAAAGCGAACCTTTCCGCCGTCCCAGTGATCACCGCCACTCAGATGCTGGAGTCGATGATTGAGCACCCACGCCCCACCCGCGCCGAGGCCTCGGATGTCGCCAACGCCATCTTCGACGGCACCGATGCGGTGATGCTCTCCGGCGAGACGGCGGTGGGTGCCTACCCTGTTAAATCGGTGGAGACGATGGCCACCATCGCTGAAACGGCAGACCGCAACGCTTCTTACACCATCTTGGGCGATCTCGGGGCGAAGCCTTGCCCGAGCGTCACTGATGCCGTCAGTCAGGCTTCCTATGAGATGGCTGAAGAGCTCAGCGCCAAGGCTATCATCACCACCACCGCTTCTGGCTACACGGCGCGCATGGTGGCCCGCTATCGCCCTCGGACGTCCATCATCGCTGTCACCTCCCGAGAGGAGGTCCGCCGTCGCCTGGCCCTCGTCTGGGGAGTGGAAACGGTGGTGGTTCGCCAACCCGCGGGCACGGACGAGGTGATCGAGTTCTCGGTCGATGCTCTTCGCGAGCGGGGGATGGCTTCGCCCGGCGATATCCTCATCATCACCGCAGGCATCCCCCATGGCGGACCAGGCCGTACGAACATGATCAAGGTCGATGTGGTATAATCTGGTCTTAGGCTGGCCAGGGGGGCCCTCCGACCGACGGATGATGAATATCAGCGAGACAGAAATCAGCCCAGGGGAGGAGATCGGCAACCAGATCAAGCGCAGATCAGTAAGGAGATGGTCGACTGGCCTAGAGCAAAGGAGACCAACGACTGGAACGTCATCGCCGATGAGAGCGGTGAGGGTATCTAGCGGAGTTGGGCGATGGTGTGGGCGTGATAGGTGCCATTAGGGTGGCCGTCTTGCGAGCCACCTAATATATGATTATAATAATAAAAGGAGGGTCTGCGATGGCAGTCAAAGTGGGCATTAACGGGTTCGGCCGCATTGGGCGACAGGTTTTGAAAGCCATTCTGGAAGAGTATCCCGAAACCATGGAAGTGGTGGCCATCAACGACCTGTTCGATGTCAAAACTAACGCGCACCTCTTCAAATACGACTCCAACTATGGCCACTTCCCAGGCACGGTAGAGGTCGAGGGCGAATTCTTGGTGGTCAACGGCCACAAGGTCAAGAGTTTCGCTCAGCGCGACCCCAGTCAACTCCCTTGGGGAGATCTGGGGGTAGAGATCGTAGTGGAGTCGACCGGCGTCTTCAACACCGGGCCCCAGGCAGCCCTGCACCTCCAGGCCGGGACAAAGAAGGTGATCATCACCGCTCCAGCCAAGGAGGAGGATATCACCATCGTTCTGGGGGTCAACGAGGGGATGTACGACCCGGCGAAGCACCATATCATCTCTAACGCCTCTTGCACCACCAACTGCTTGGCTCCGGCGGTCAAGGTGGTCAACGATGAGTTCGGAATCGTCAAGGGGTTGATGACCACCGTCCACGCCTATACTAACGACCAGCGGATCTTGGATATGCCCCATAAAGACCTCCGTCGGGCGCGGGCGGCAGCGTTGAACATTATACCTACCACGACTGGTGCGGCCAAGGCGGTGGCTTTGGTCATCCCAGAGTTGGCGGGCAAGTTCGACGGCTACGCACTCCGTGTACCTACGCCGACCGTCTCCGTCGTGGATTTCGTGGCTGTGATAGAGCGCGAGACGACGACTGAAGAGTTGCGGAGAGCCTTCAAGGCAGCGGCCGAAGGGCTCCTGAAAGGTATCCTGGGCTACAGCGAGGAGCCCCTGGTCTCCGTGGATTATAAGGGCGACCCTCGCTCTGGCATCATCGACGCCCAGTTCACTCGGGCCTTGGGTGGTGACATGATCAAAGTAGTCGCCTGGTATGACAACGAGTGGGGCTACTCGGTGCGCGTGGCCGATCTGGCTAACTACCTGGTGGAGAAGGGGCTATAGTCCGTTGCTTGGTTTCCTAGGCGGAGGCACTCTCTTTATTCGTTCTGATAGGGAAGAGGAACTATCGCAAGGGGGCGATAAGCCCCCTTTTTCCCAGGTATCTATGACTGGGCTTGCTGGAGTCAATTGCTGGCCGCGAGGAGTTTTGCTATATAATATGTAAGAGAGGTGTTAAGATGCAAATCGGGGTTCTCACTGGCGGTGGCGATGTCCCGGGTTTAAACGCGGCTATCCGGGCCGTGGCCCGGCGGGCTTTTGAATACGGCTACCAGGTATTCGCCGTCAAAAACGGATGGGCTGGCTTGGTGAAGGGGGATCTGGAGCCCCTAACGCTGCGCAGCGTCTCCGGGATATTACATGTGGGCGGAACTATCTTGGGCACCTCCCGCACTAACCCCTGCAAGTCGCCGGCCGATCTGGCGGCCTGTATAGCCCATGTGCGAGAGGGGGGCCTGGACGCCTTGGTGGCGATCGGGGGCGATGACACCCTAGGGGTAGCCCAAGCCTTATGGGAGGCTGGAGTTAAGGTAGTGGGCATCCCTAAAACGATGGATAACGATGTGCCTGGAACAGACTATTGCATCGGCTTCAACACGGCGGTAACGGTGGTGGCCGAGGCTTGCGACCGGCTCCATACGACGGCTTGTGCCCATCATCGCGTGATAGTGGTAGAGGTGATGGGACGGCACACTGGATGGGTGGCCACCGTTGGCGGCCTGGCCGGTGGAGCAGACTTCATCCTCGTACCTGAGCGGCCTTGCAGTCTCGACCTCATCTGCGAACACGTTAAGCGGCGGTGGGAAGAGCAGGGCAAGAGTTTCAGCATCATAGTGGCTTCCGAGGGAGCCGAGATCTATGAGGTGAAGGGAGAAGAAGAGTTAGGCGAGGCCGACGAGTTCGGCCATGTGCGCTTAGACCGCCGGGACATAGGCAAGAACCTAGCCCGAAAGATAGAAGAAAGGACCGGCTTTGAGAGTCGAGCCGTGGTTTTGGGTCACATACAGCGGGGCGGCTCGCCCACGGTCTTCGACCGAGTGTTGGCCACTCGCTTCGGGGTGAAGGCGGTCGATCTGATCCAAGAGGGGCGGTTCGGCTGCATGGTGGCTCTAAGGGGTAACGAGATCGTCGCCCTGCCCCTAGCCGAGGTGACTGGACGAGTGAAAGAGGTCGATCTCGCGCTATATGATCTGGCTCAGGTCTTCTACTAAATTAGTACCGCCCCACACCTGGGACAAGATGATTTTGGCCTCGCCCAGGGTTGATCGGGCCAGTTTGGCCCTTCTTCCAGAACAAGATGTAGAGAGAGGATATGGATAAGAAGACGATTAAGGATATTGATGTCAAGGGTAAGCGGGTCCTAGTGCGAGTGGATTTCAATGTGCCCTTAGCCGAGGGAGAAGTAGCCGATGACACACGTATCCGGGCTGCTCTCCCCACCATCCGGTATCTTTTAAGCCAAGAGGCGGCGGTTATCCTGATCTCTCACCTGGGCCGGCCCAAGGGCGAGGTGAGGGAAGATCTGCGGATGGACCCTGTGGCCCGGCGCCTCTCCGAACTCTTGGGTCAAGAGGTGGTCAAAGTGGACGACTGTATCGGCCCCGAAGTGGAGGCGACCGCAGCCAGACTGAACCCCGGCCAGGTGCTTCTCCTGGAGAACCTTCGCTTCCACAAGGAAGAGACGGAGAACGATCCGGCTTTCGCTGTTAAGTTGGCTGCTTTGGCGGATATCTACGTGAACGACGCCTTCGGTGCGGCCCATCGGGCCCATGCCTCGGTCTCTGGCGTGCCGGCCTACCTGCCAGCCGTGGCCGGTTTCCTGATGGAGAAGGAACTAAACTTTTTGGGGGCAGCCCTAGAGAAGCCGGAACACCCCTTCGTAGCCATCCTGGGTGGGGCCAAGATCTCCGATAAGATCGGCGTTGTTGAGAACCTGCTGACCAAGGTGGACGCACTGCTCATCGGCGGGGGGATGGCCAATACCTTCCTCAAGGCTCAGGGTTATGAAGTGGGGGAGTCATTGGTGGAGGAGGAGAGCCTTCCTTTAGCCAGGGAGATAATGACCAAGGCTGGCAAGAGGCTGGTGTTGCCCAACGATGTGGTGGTGGCCGATGCGTTCGATGCCCAAGCGCGGGCGAAGACGGTGGATGTGGACGAGGTGCCCGCTGGCTGGCGTATCCTGGATATCGGCCCTAAGACGGTCGAGCACTTTGGGGAGAGGCTGGCCTCAGCCAAGACAGTGATTTGGAACGGGCCGATGGGCGTCTTCGAGTTCCCCCGTTTTGCCCAGGGCACGGTGGCTATAGCCCAAAAGTTAGCCCAGATAGAGGCCCTGACTATCATCGGGGGCGGCGACACAGCAGCGGCGGTGAGGCAAGCCGGCCTGGCTGATAAGATGAGCCATATCTCAACCGGCGGGGGGGCCAGCCTGGAGTTCTTAGAGGGCAAGACACTGCCTGGGGTGGCGGCTCTGGATGATAAGTGAGGGAGCCACACTACTAATAGTTTGGGGCCGACTTGGGCTACCACTCTTGCCAGAGAGGAGACTCAGCCATCACGCCTTCTTTTGACCCTTCTCGTCGGGCCTCTTTCCTTCGGATGCGGAATTCTCAGGACGATACCCTAGACGCTTATAGGTTTCTACCCCAATGCACTCCTCGGCGGACTGGCACCAGTCGATGCAGGAGGGCCTCCGATCCCTTCTCACTAAAGCCTGGCAATGGTGACAGCGGGCAACTAGTTCGTCCGACCAGATCTCCATCTCCTCGCCGCATTCGGGGCAATCGATATATTCAGGCACCGCTTCCCTAAAGCGGATAGCCCCGGGGCACCCCTTATAAAGAGACATTCAGACCCCCTTCTGATGAGAGCCACCAAACGATGATCTTCTGCCCTTCGTGGCGAAAACTACCTCAAAGGGGCGACCAATGGCACCCTGGGGGCAGATATCCTCACATACCCCTTCGTACAAGCAGGTCTCAGCGTTGACCACCACCGCCTTTCC
>CAZERB010000045.1:0-7487 GCA_964514645.1 uncultured Anaerolineales bacterium | reverse complement strand
ACCTGCACGCCGATGCGATCTCCCTTGGCTACCTGGGCTACGCTTTTCACCACCGCTCCACTCTCTACTCTCCTGGCGATGGAGTACCCCCGCTCCAGTGTGGCTTTGGGGTTGAGAGTCACAAGTTGCAGGGTGCGGCTCCGTATCCGTTCCCTTTGGAGCGCTATCCTCTGTTCTACTCGTGACAGAGCCTGGCGGCCCAAATCATCGACTCGCAGCCGGTACCTCTCTAAAACCGCTCTGGGAGATAGTCGAAGTAGGGTTTCTCTAGCATAGCGGAGATCTTCCCTCTCTCCGGCTATCTGCCTCTCTATAGATTCGGTTAGCCTTTCTCCCTGACGCTGAAGGGTCGCTTTATACTCTTGGGCGTCGGGGACGGCCGCGGCCGCAGCCGCGGTGGGGGTGGGGGCGCGGAGGTCGGCTACGAAGTCGGCGATGGTGAAATCGATCTCGTGGCCCACACCGCTGATCACCGGCACCCGGGAATCATAGATGGCCCTGGCCACCAGTTCTTCGTTGAAGGCCCAAAGTTCCTCTAGGGAGCCGCCACCCCGAGCGACGATTATGAGATCCACATCTGTTTCTCGGTTGAGGGCCTTAATGGCCTCGGCTATCTCGCGCGGGGCTTCGGGGCCTTGGACTAGGGCTGGAGCCAGTATCACCTCCACCAGAGGGTAGCGCCTCTCTAGGGCGTGGAGGATGTCCCGCCAAGCGGCCGCTTGAGGGGAGGTGACCACGCCTATGGCGCGGGGAAAGGGAGGTATAGGCCGCTTCCGCTCAGGGGCGAAGAGCCCTTCTCTTTCCAGCCGATCTTTGAGGGTTAGGAACTGGAGGTATAGGGTGCCCACGCCAGCCGGTTGGACGAGATCGACGTAGAACTGGTAGGCGCCGTGTATCTCATAGACCGAGACCCGGCCGTGGAGGATGAAGGCCTGGCCATCGGCGGGAAGGTGGGCCTGCTCCTCCGCAACATACCGCCAGAGGACACATCGGATGCTAGCCTCTTCATCCTTGAGGGTGAAATAGATGTGCCCTGCCGTGGAGCGGGAGAAGTTGGAAACCTCGCCTCGAATCCAGAGGTCTCGAAGGAGAAGATCCGACTCCAATAGATCCTTTATGTACCTAGTCACCTCGGAGACGGTGAGAACCGCAGGCTCCAATTCCCGGTCGAGATCCATACTTACCCGATTATATACTCCCCTCCACTCCCAGTCAAAGGGAGAGAACTTCATCACCTATAGTTGCCGATACAGGGTGAACATGATATGATGGGTGCGTTCAAATTAGACGTGCCTTGTAGATGAGGGGCATCTTCGATCTTTAGATGGAATACTCCAAGGCTTCTTTTGTGCAAGCAGTTAATCAGGGAGTAGAAAGGGTGGTTTAGCCGGTGAAGTTAATATGATGGGACCTTTGTCATTAAAATTAAGAGGTAGAGTTATGGCTGTGGTAAAGGTGATAGAGTTGATCGGCTCTTCCCCCAATAGTTGGGAGGAGGCGACGCGGAACGCGGTGGCCAAGGCGGCGCAGACGGTAAGGAATATAGTGGGTGTGGAGTTAGTAGGCCAGACCGCGGTGGTCGAGAACGGCCGTATCACTGAGTATAGGGCTGATGTCAAGATCGCCTTCGTGGTTGAGGAGGTGACAGGGGGGTAGACCAAGGGGGTGGAGCGATTTGATGCCTGGGCTTGATCGATCCCCAGCCTTTGAAAGGGCACGCTCCACCCTGAACTCAACTGACACCTCTCTATGATGCGAAACCGAGCGGTGAAGAACGCTACTCGATGGTGGGCGGAGCAGTTGCCTCGCTGGGCAGAAGTGACCATCTTGGCCTTCATCTTGGTCGTCGCCGCTTTCTTCAGGCTTTATGATCTGGATGTGGCCATACCGGTGCTCTTCTACGATGAGGCTGGCAACGGGCTTGATGCTCTGGATGTCCTGGCTGGCCACCCTTCTCTCTTCTTTCCCCGCTCTTTCGGCAAAGAACCCCTATATAACTACCTAATCGTTCCCTTCGTGACTCTGTTGGGGCGGACTATTCTCGCCGTCCGCCTTCCGGCTGCCCTTTTGGGCGTCTTCACCGTGCTGATCACATACCTTCTAGTGAAGGAACTCTTCCGCCCCGAGGGAGAGCGGCGGTCGCAGCAGATAGCCCTATTGACCGCTCTCTTCTTAGCCCTCTCTTACTGGGATATCACCCTCAGTCGCATCTCCTTTCGGGCTAACGCCTTGCCTCCACTGGAGGCCTTTTCCTTTCTCTTCCTTTGGCGGGGGTTGCGCACTAAACGGCCTTGGTGCTATGTCATCAGCGGCCTCTTCCTTGGGCTGACCCTCTATACCTACGTGGCGGCCCGCTTCGTGCCCTTCTTTCTCCTCCTCTTTCTCCTCTTGGTCAGACGGGGTATAGAGACCACCTCGTGGTGTCCCTTGGCCCTTCTCTTCCTCACCGCGCTCTTAGTGTTCGCTCCCTTAGGTATTTACTTCCTCATCCACCCTGATGACTTCTTCCAGCGGGCGAGCCTCGTCTGGGTGAGCATAGACGTCAGTGGACAAGAACTCTTGTCAATTGTGCTTAAGAGCGTTGTCTATAACTTCGGCCTCTTCGGCTTCGTGGGTGACAATAACTGGCTTTACAACTTAAGTGGACGGCCTTTGCTCAGCCCTCCCCTGGCCCTCCTCTTCTGGTTGGGGGTTCTTTTGAGCGTCAAGCGCTGGCCTCGGCCGCGTTATCTCTTCCTCCTACTTTGGCTGCCCATTATGGTCATGCCCAGCATCATCGCCTTGGATCCCATCCCCCACAGTACGCGCTCCTGTGGCACCATCCCTCTAACCTATATCTTCCCCTCCCTGGTCATCGTAGAGGTTCTAGATCTCCGACACCGCTGGTCGGGGGTTTGGCGCTCCGTGGTTCGCATCCTGCAGCCGGCCTTCGCCCTCCTGGTCATCGCCTTATTGTTTTATACTTCCTACTCCGCCTATCGTGACTACTTCATCATTTGGGCCCAGCGCGATGAAGTCTATTGGGCCTTTGACGGGCAGATCACGGAACTGGCCCATCGAATCAATGAAGACGATGACCCGGAGGTGGTCTACCTCTTTCCCGTAAATTACGGTTTCAAGATTATCTACGGGACTCATTATCGCGACTACACCTTAGATTTTCTATATCAGGGAAAGGTGCCTTATCATTACCTTATTGTGGACGAGGAGAGCCTACTCCCTGATTTGACAGCCATCTGCCGAGGTAAGAGCAAGGTACGCTTCATCGTCTGGACCCACGGCAGCCACATCGACGCCGATCCCAGGGATCTTTTACCCTTCATCTTTGAAAAACATGGACAGAAGGTAGAAGAGGAGGCTTTCCGGGGCTACAAGATCCTCACCTATCAACTTCCCTTCCCAGAGGTAACCTTCACCTTACCTCAGGAACTCATCCGCACAGAAGCCAACTTTGGTGATAGGCTGATATTACAAGGCTATGCCCACGGACCGACCTTTTACGAGGGCCATACCGCTCAGGCCGGTACGCCCAGTGGGGAGGAGATGTGGCTACTGTTGCGTTGGCAGGTAAAGGAGCCGATGAGGGAAAACTACAACCTCTCTATCACCCTCAGGGACCAAAAAGGACACCTGGCAGGGCAAACGGACAGGCCCTTGATGAGCAATGAACATCAGTACACCTCCCAGTGGCAAGTCGGTCAGATGGTCACCACCTATCACCTCTTGCCCAGCCTGCCGGCCACGCCGCCAGGAGAGTATCATATCGAAATAGGGGTGTACGAGCCTCAAACGATGGAAGGGCTGGCCCTTCTGGGCGAGGGTCCAGCGCCCCACGGTTGGGCCTTCGCTCTTGGGCCTCTGGAGGTGACTAGGCCCTTGCAACCGGTAACGGTAGAGCCCTCGGTCAAAGCGGCTGCCGATTTAACTCCAGGCATAAGGCTCCTGGGCTACGATCTGGACCGAGAGAGGCTTTCGCCAGGGGAAACTTTGCACTTAACCCTCTACTGGGAAACCTTGGCCCAGGTGGAGGAATATAGCGTTCTCTTGCAACTGAGGGATGCGCAAGGTTTGATCTGGGCAGAGCAAGAGGAGCAACCAGCCTCTGGGAACTGGCCCACCAGTCGCTGGGAAATTGGTGACCTCTGGCGCGACTGGCACGACCTGACAGTAGCGGCCGATGTACCATCAGGGGAATACCATCTCATCATCGCCCTGGAGGGAAAGGAAGAGATCGAAGGGGAGATCGACCTGGGAATGGTCAAAGTAGAGGGACGCCCCCGTCAATTCACCCCACCTCCTATTGAGTATCCATTAATCGCTCAGTTGGGTGAGAGCGTCAAGTTCCTCGGATACCAGTTGAGCGCCGAGGCGGTGAAGCCTGGCCAGACTTTACATTTGACTCTATACTGGCAAGCCTTGGCAGAGATGAGCACTTCTTATACCGTTTTCACCCATCTTCTGGATAAGGATAACCACATTTGGGGCCAGAAGGATAGCCTCCCTGGAGACGGAACCCTGCCTACTACAGGATGGCTCAGGGGCGAAGTCATCGCCGACGAGTACGATATCCTTGTTCAACCGGAAGCCCCAACTGGAGAATACATACTGGAGATCGGCATGTATGAAGCGACCATGGGCCAACGCCTCCAAGTCGTTGACGAAGGGGGAGATAGTCTAGGAGACAGAATAATCTTGGGCCGCATCAGGGTGGGCCAATAGATCTACGAGGAGCCAAGGGCGTTTCTACTGGGGGATAACCCTTACTTCGGTAAGGGTTATTTTTCCCCCTAAAATCGTCCCCTTCTCATCCTTGATGGGAAGCCACTTCCAACTCCCAAAGGGATGGACCCCGATCTCTATGCGATATAGGCCAGGCTGTGATTCCTGGGGGAGTTGTAGCCTGCCCCCAGGAGATGGAGGATCTCCCCTACATAGTAGGCTAAAGGGCTATAGTAATTTAGGACCGGCTGGCCGTAGCCGTAGGCAAAATCGGGAAACCAGCGAGGATAGATAGCACCCTGGTGAAGAGCCCTATCCAGCCCTGCCAGACGATATAGGTGGAAGAGGCCATCGTGGGAGAGGAGATAGCCACCTCTCAGGAGAGGAAGGCTAGCGGGCAACGAGAGGAGGAAAAACCAAAAGCCATCAGTCTGAGGAGGCTGGTAGTGATGCCTTTGATGTTTCTCATAAGCCTCCCTCTCGCTCAACTCCCTTCATTCTCCCGCTTTCTTACAGGATCTCCGCCCATCCTTTGATGGTAGGTAGTGGGCATCTTATTGGCTCCTGATATACATATATTGGATCAAAGCGCGTATATACTCCTTGGGGGTAAGCTTGTGGGGGTACATTCGATTCTTCAGGGCGTAACCTTTCCATATTTTGTAGATGATCCAGTAGAGTCGGTTCCTCGGCAGCCTGATGAGGGGTTTGACCAAGGGCAGGAGGAATGGGAACTCGACGACTATTGCAAGGATCTTCTGCAGGTTCTCGATCTGTTGCTTCTCCAGGGCGCTCTTGAACTTGATTACGGTGTTATCGCTCACCGAACCGCTCAAGTCGTCGAAGGTGCCTTCCATGAGCCCTTCCCTGAAGGCCATCTCCCCCAGTTCCGTCTTAGGGTAAGGTTGGTAGAGAAAGACATTGGCGTAGGAAGGGCGGCACCGGAGGTTGAGCTTCAAGGTCTCAAGATCCTCAGCCAGGCCTCCCTTGGGCAGCCCTAGCATGTTGTTGGTCATGAAGGTGATGCCTTGCCCCCTCAGGATGCGGGAGGCCTTCAAGATATCTTCCTTGCTCATATTACGGTTCAATACTACGTTGCGCATGTAGTCGTCGGCTGCCTCCAGCCCGAAACTGACGCTAACACAGCCCGCATCTTTGAAGAGAGCGATCCTCTCCTCGGTCACGAGATCCGCTCTCACTTGGCACCAGAAGGGTAGGCCTATCTGTGCCTTATACTTCTCTGCGAACTCCAGCAGCCACCTTATGTTCAAGATGAAAGTGTCATCCATGAAGGTGATGAACTGCAGGGGATGCCTTTTCCTCACCTCCTCTATCTCGGCGATGACGTTGTCTACGCTCCGCCGCCTGGTGCGGAGGCTGGCGCCCTTATAGAGGTCGGAATAGGCTTTGTTGAAGCAGAAGGTGCAGTTGTATGGACAGCCTCGCCCGGTGATGAAGGGCTTCACCTTGTTCTCCCGGCTAGCAGGCCGGGCTTGATAGAGGAGTTCCCGATCGGGGAAGGGGAGTTGGTCCAGATCCTTGATCAAGGGGCGTAGGGGGTTCTTAATGATACGCCCCTCTATTTTGAACCACCAGTTAGGGATCCTCTCGAAGGGCTCATGGGCCCCCAGAGCGTTGAGGAGGTCGAGGGTGGCGTACTCCCCTTCCCCTCGACAGAGGCCATCCACCCCCTCTTCCTCGATCATCTCTGGAAAGAAGGTAGGGTGGGGTCCGCCGAAGATGGAGAAGACGGGCAGTTGAGCCCGGATACGGCGGTTCAATTCCAGGTAGTAGCGCTGCGTCCCGGTGTAGACGCTGTAGCCTACTAGATCTGGCTTCAGGCGGAGGGCTGCCTCTACGGGGTCTTCCTCGGTGGCTACTACCATGCTCACCCGATGGTCAGCCTTCTTAAGGGTGCTGGAGAGGTATAATACCCCGTGAGGTTCGTTATCTATCTCTTTTAAGATGAAGAGTATGTGCATGCTAAGCCTTGATACGCATGTAGTGGCGCACGATCTCGATATAACCGTGAAGGGAGAGGCGGGCGGGATGGACCCTGGTCCCCAGGGCATACCCCTTCCAGAGTTTGTGGATCATCCAGAAGAGCCTGTTTCTAGGTAGTTTGATCAGAAAACGGATGAGAGGGAGGAGGCGGGGCCATTCCACCGCGATGGCGAAGAAGCGTTGCAAGTTCTCCATCTGGCGTTTCTCGCCCTCTTCGAAGTTGAGGACGCTTTTATCCCACATGATGTCGCTCATATCGTCCAGGGTGCCTGCCATCCACCCCTCATCCCGGGTGAACTCCCCCAACTCCGTCTTAGGGTAAGGCTGGAAGAGGAAGGCGTGGGCGTAGGCTGGTCGGCATTCGATGTTCAGTTCCAGGGTCTCGAAATCGTCCTCCAAACTGCCCGTGGGCAGGGCCAGCATGTTGTTGGTAGCCAAGTTCAACCCCCCTTCGCGGAGGAGGCGGCAGGCGTTGAGGATCTGCTCCCGGCTCATATTCCTCTTCAGGAGTTCGTTCCGGAGCCGATCGTTCCCCGCCTCTATCCCCATGCCTACGCAGAAAGCCCCGGCCTCCTTGAGGAGCCTAACCTGCTCCTCGGTGACCAGGTTGGCTCGCGTGTTGCAGAAGAAGGGGAGGCTTATCTCTCGTGGATACTTCTCTGTGAACTCCCGGAGCCACTCCTGGGAGAGGACGAAGGTATCGTCCACAAAGACGACGAACTCCAGTGGGTATTTGGCCTTCACCTCCTGCAGCTCCTTTATAA
>CAZERB010000044.1:0-7673 GCA_964514645.1 uncultured Anaerolineales bacterium | reverse complement strand
GCGATAGCCTGGACCCCGATTCCACAACCCAAAGAGAGCACCAGGTCATGAGCCTCTATCTCCTCCCCGATAGCATCGAGATACTCCCACTCGCACTGACGTTGCACCGTGGCCTCATGGACGATGATCTCTTCTTTATCCAGTTTGCTTTTCATCCGCAGGGCCGAGGCCAGGATACCCACCTCCTTCTCCCCTCCGGCGAAACAGACGGTCATGCAGGTTCCACAACCGACGATGAGGACCTTTTTATGGCCGGCGATCATATCTCTGATCTCGTCTAAGGGCTTTTGCTCTCCGACGATCATCCTTCCTCCTTCCGCAGAGGGCTGGGGCCCAGTTCCTTTACCCTCTCCGTCATCTCCGTAGCGGCCTCCGCGAAGCCTCCCCCCATGGCCGAGGAGATGTTATACATCTGGAGTCGTTCCCCGTTGAGACCTATCTCCTTTAAGAGACCTTGAAGCCAACGGACTCGACGCTTAGCGTGCAGGTTCCCGGTCTGAAAATGGCAATCCCCCTCCAAACAACCAGCCACCATCACCCCGTCAGCCCCCCCCTCGAAGGCATCTAGAACGTGCAGCGCATCCAAACGGCCGCTGCAAGGGATCTTCACTATTCTGATACTGGTGGGGTATTGCAAGCGCAAAGAGCCGGCCAAATCCGCCGCCGCGTAGGCACAATAGTGGCAACAGAAAGCCACAATCTTGGGCTCAAAGGTTTTGCCCGCTTCCATTAGGCGGTTACCACCTCCCGGAAGAGCGCCTTCTCTTCAGCCCTCACTTGAGCGTCTCTACAATGCATCAACTCTATCGCCTTGGCCGGGCACTCGGCCACGCATATCCCACACCCGCGGCAACGAGCGGCCTCGATCTCCACCGCACCCCTGATCGCTCCCGCGCCCATTGCTTCCCAGTTCAGTTGCGGCACGCCGAAGGGACAGATACGCACGCAAGTGAGACAAGCGGTGCATCTTGTGCTCTCTACCACAGCCACCATCCCCCCCACCCGAAGGCTCTCTTGGGAGAGTATAGTGGCTGCTCGGCCCGCCGCTCCCTGGGCCTGAACGATAGCCTCGCTTACCAGTTTGGGGTAGTGGGCTGCGCCGGCCAGAAAGATGCCATCGGTGGCGAAATCTAAGGGTCGCAACTTGACATGGGCTTCTAGGAAGAAGCCATCAAGGTCCAAGGGCACCTTCAAGGTTGAGGCCAACTCTTTGACCCCCTCGGAAGGGAGGGTTGCTGTGCTGAGAACTACGAAGTCAGGATGGAGGACGATCTCCTCTTCCAAAGCCTGTTCATAGCAGGTGACTTTAAGATGACCACCCTCATTTTGTAACCGGGGCTCCCTTCCGTCATCATACCTCAGGAAGATGACCCCTTTCCTCCTAGCCTTCTCGTACTCTCGTTCCAGAAAGCCATAGGTGCGTAGATCCTTATAGAGGATATAAACCTTGGCCGCGGGGTTCAACTCCTTTATTTGCAGGGCGTTCTCAACAGCCACAGCGCAGCAGATACGGCTACAGTACCCTATCTGCTCCAAGGGGGGGACGCACTGGATCATCACTACTTCCTTGGCCTGGGCCACCTTCCCCGGCTCCTGTACTATCAACTCCTCCAGTTCCCCCTGAGTTAACACCCTTTCTTCCTGGCCATAGAGATAGTCGCCCCCCTGATAATCACGACCCCCGGTGGCCACAATGATCGTTCCATGAGGAATAACCTCTATTTTCCCCTTCCTCTCCAGACGGGAGGAAAAATTGCCGATAAACCCCGTGGTCTCCACCAACCTCGTCTCTTTGTGGATGGTTATAAGGTCATGCTTCTCCACCCGAGAGACGAGATCTTGCAGGTAAGCCTGAGGGTCAGAGCCGTAGATATCATAGTGAACGCGGCGGAGGTTCCCTCCCAGCCTCTCGTTCGACTCCACCAGATGCACCAGGAAACCTTGCTCTGCTAGGGAGAGGGCCGCGTTTAGCCCAGCCACTCCACCCCCGATCACCAGGGCCGACCGCTCAAGGGGTAACTCCGTCCAATGGAGGGGTTCCAGAGCCGCAGCCCGAGCCACCGACATGTGCACCAATTCTTTCGCCTTCTCCGTGGCCCCCTCCCAGTCATGGGAGTGTACCCAGGAGCACTGGTTACGGATATTGGCCATCTGGAAGAGATAGGGGTTAAGCCCCGCTTGGCGGATAGTCTCCTGGAAGATAGGCTCATGGGTGCGGGGGGTGCAAGCAGCCACGACCACTCGGTTTAAGCAGTGCTCTTTTATCCTCTCTTTGATGATCTGGGCTGTATCCTGGGAGCAGGCATAGAGGTTATCCTCCGCGTGGGCTACATAAGGGAGGGTCCTAGCGTAGGCTGTGACACGAGATACATCAAGGAAGCCCGCTATATTGGAGCCACAATGGCAAACGAAGACCCCGATGCGAGGCTCCTCCCCCTCAACCTCCCTCTCAGGAGGATATATGGGCTCCTTGGTGAGGGTGCCTCGAGCAGTAGAGAGGAGCTCCCCTGCCTTGGCTGCTGCCGCACTGGCCTCCGTTACCGTCTCCGGGATATCTTTGGGCTCCACAAAGGGACCACAAGCATAAATGCCCAGACGACTGGTAACCAGCGGGTCGAAGGTGGGGGTCAGGCAGAAGCCATGCTCATCGAGGGCTAGGCCTAATTTCTGCCCTAACTCTTTACTCCTCTCCGAGATCTCCATCCCCACGGAAAGGACAACTAGATCGTACCTCTCCTCCAAGAGGGTCCCATCCTCGGCCTCGTATCTAGCGATGAGATCCTTTGTTTTCGGCTCCTCCTTAAGAGAGGAGATACGACAACGGGTATATTTCACCCCGTATTTCTCTTTGGCCCGATGGTAGTACTCCTCATACCCCTTGCTGAAAGCCCTCATATCCATCATGAAGATCCGGATCTCTGTGTCTGGCTCATGCTCCTTGGCCATGATCGCCTCTTTGGTAGCGTACATGCAACAGACGCTGGAGCAGTAGTCGTGGTTCTGGTCTCGGGAGCCGATGCATTGCAAGAAGGCTATCTTCCTCGGCCTCTTTCCATCGGAGGGACGCTGGATATGGCCAGCCGTAGGCCCAGAGGCCGAAAGCATCCGTTCGAATTGGAGGCTGGTTACCACGTTGGGGTAGCGACCGAAGCCAAACTCGGCTGACTTTCGGGCATCGTAGGGCTCATAACCTGGCGCCAGAATCACAGCCCCCACGGCGAGTAACAGTTCTTGGGGTTTCTGGTCAAAATCGATAGCCTTCGGCTGACAAGCCTCCACACAGGCTAAGGTGCATTTGCCCCGCGTAAGATAGAGACAGCTCTCCGGATCAACGGTCGCCTTTAGGGGCACCGCTTGGGGGTAAGGGATATAGATGGCTCCCCGTTTCCCTAAACCTTCTTCGAACTCCGAGGGGATCACCGTCCTTCGGACACAAGAGCGAGCGCACTCCCCACAGCCAGTGCACCTCTCTACGTCCACATAGCGGGGGCGGACGACCACTTTGGCCTTGAAGTTACCGGCCTGACCCTCCAAGCCTAGCAGTTCCGCATTAGTGAGGATCTCGATATCCCGATGGCGACCACACTCCACCAGTTTAGGGGAGAGGATACACATGGAGCAGTCATTGGTGGGGAAGGTCTTATCCAGTTGCGCCATGTGGCCCCCGATGGCCGGCTGGGCCTCGACGAGATAGACCTTGAAGCGAGCCGCGGCTAAATCCAAGGCGGCCTGTATGCCACCGATGCCACCACCCACCACCATGACGGCGCCTATTCTGTCCGCCACGCGACCACCCCCCAGGGACCGACAGCCTCGCCTCTACTCCTCTGGAGCCTGCGGGATGAACCCCTCTTTCATCAAGAGTTGGGTCTCCTCCCGGGCTCGCTTTATAAGGATCGAGGCACGTTCATAGAGTTCCTCTTCGCTCAGTTTCAGCCGGGCCACCCCTTGTTCCTGGGCCTTCATAGCCACGGCCACCGCCTCTCGAGGGAAAACCTCCCAATCGTCCATGGTGGGGATAAGGTAATCCTCGCTGATCCCCCTATCCTCAGCGGTCTTGGCCAACTCGTAAGCCGCGGCGATACACATCTCATCGGTAATGGTCCGAGCCCTAACGTCGAGTGTGCCCCGGAAGATTCCAGGGAATCCCAAGGAGTTATTCACCTGGTTAGGGAAGTCGGAGCGTCCGGTAGCCACCACCTTGGCCCCCGCCTCCTTCGCCTCCCAGGGCCAGATCTCAGGGATGGGGTTGGCGCAGGCGAAGACAATAGGATCACGTGCCATCTCGGCGATCCACCCCTGCTTTATTATCCCCGGACCAGGGCTGGAGAGGGCGATGACCACGTCGGCCCCCTTCATCGCCTCCGGGATGCCACCTTTTATCTCCTCCCCATTAGTTTTCTGGCACATCTCCCACTTCTCTCTGTGGGTCTCCTTGAGGTCTACCCTTCCTCGGTGGAGCGTGCCCTTACTATCGCACATGATGATCTTGGCTGGGTTCACCCCGGCGGCAATAATGACCCGGGCGATACATATATTGGCGGCTCCAGCGCCCACCATGGCGATCTTTACCCTCTCTATGGGCTTGTCCACAAGCCTTAGCGCGTTTATCAGCCCGGCCAGGGTAACCGCCGCCGTCCCCTGCTGGTCATCATGCCATACGGGGATATCCATCTCTCGCCGCAGGGTATCTAAGATATGGAAACATTTAGGCTGGGCGATATCCTCCAGATTTATGCCTCCGAAGGAGGGCTGCAGCCATTTGACGGCGGTGATGATCTCCTCAGGCTCCTTCGTATCGAGACAGATAGGGATAGCATCCACCCCTCCCAGATATTTGAAGAGGAGCGCCTTCCCCTCCATCACCGGCAACCCCGCCTCCGGCCCTATATCTCCCAGGCCTAGAACCCGCGTCCCATCGCTAACCACAGCCACGGTGTTCCATTTGTTGGTATACTCGTAGACCAACTCCTTATCCTCAGCGATAGCCCGGCAGGGCGCAGCCACACCAGGGGTGTACCAGATGGCGAAATCGTTAAAATCGCGTATCACGCACTTGGAGACAATCTCGATCTTCCCCTTATAGTAGGGGTGTAACCGCATGGCATCCTGGGCCGGCTTCTTCGTTCTAGCCAAAAGTTCCTCTTTAGTAGCCATCTTTTACACCCTCAGGTAGGAATCGGCGTAGATCACCTTGTTCCCTAAGATCTGCACCGTCTTATAGATAGCCACCTGCTCCGGATCACTCATATCCACATCATCGAGGCTCAGTTCCCCCATGGAGGCTACGGCGTCGTAGAGGCGCAGAAGCAGCCGCCCCACCGGGGTCGAATCATCCCTCTCCTCCACGATGCGTATGAACTCCCAAAGCCTGGGATCTAAGGGGTCAGCGATGGCCGCATCGAGGCCGGCAGCCATGAGCATCACCAGATAGGTGCAATCGATAAGGCTCCGACCTTCGCGAGGGACGCCGTTGGAGACGTTAGAGAGCCCCACTATCGTCTTGGGCGGTGGCTCGGCGATCTGTTTCAAAAAGCGGACCGTCTCCACTCCCTGCATCGCGTACTCTTGCATGCCGCAGACGGTGAGGATGAGAGGGTCGAAGTAGACATCCTCCATGGAGAGACCCACCTCCAGAATGCGGGGCATCAAGGTCTCCATGGCGATCTCGATCCGCGCCTCGGCTGAGGGGGGGATATTCTTGCCCATGGTCAAAGCAATGAGCCGAGCGTTGTATTTGGCCGCCAAGGGTGGCATGGTCTCCAGTCGCTCGGGAGCCGCCGAAGCGGAGTTGACGATAGGCCGCTTCTTGGTCCGCTTTAGGCCGGCCTCCATAGCCGCTACGTTGGTGGTATCCAAGGAGAGGGGGAGATCGACTACCTCTTGGACGGTATCTACTATCCACCCCATCACCTCAGGGCCAGCCTTCTTCTGCGGGCCTATATTCAGTTCCAAGGCTTGAGCCCCCGCTTTCGCCTGGCGAAGGGCCAGTTCTTGGATGTAGCCTTTGTCCCTGTTGGCGATGGCCTCTTTCACTTTGGAGGAGATGATATGGATGCACTCACCCACTATTTCCATCTTACCTATACCTCCTTATCGGTGCTCCAAGCACCCCGGGAGCGAAAGGTGGCCCTACAGGAGAAGAGTCCACCTCATCTTAGGGCTTCCAGACCTTGAGGTAAGCGGGTATGTCCACCGCTTCACGAGGCCCTACTGAGATCTCCCAGCCGGGGAGTTCATCTTCTAGTTCGCCCGATAGCACGGCCACAGCGCCAGGGATAGTCAGTTTCCTATGAGTTACCTTCTCCTCGATGCCCGTGGTCTTGACCGTCTTGGCGATCTTATCAGCGTCGAACTTGCCGGCCGCCCAGCCGGTGAGGACGCTCATCCCCTCAGCGTCGGCCACCAGAAGCCAGGAGGGTACACCGCTCCCCTCCACCTCGTTGGCTACACTGAAGTAAGTGATGGAGAAGTTGGTGGTGATCAGGAGCGGGGAATCGGGGGTCGGCTTCCTGAACTCGTAGATGCCCGGCGTAACCTGGATCGGCTGGCGAGGGTCGGTGTAGATATTCTGTCGCAGGGTGAGAAGCGGGTAGGCCAGAGCGGGGTCGAAATTGTCCATCACCACGAAACCCGCATACTTGGCGATATGCTGAGCGGCCAGGACAGCCTCCTCCTCTGGAGAGTTCGCCCCCTCGCCGGGGAAAGCGATAAGGGGAAAGCCAAGGGGCCTAAAGTTCTTTTGCAGGGCCAGACGGCGGATATGGGTGAAGGTCACCAAAGAGTCGTTAAAACCTCGGCAGCCTGGGTCTAAGACCAGATCTTCTACGCCAGCACCTCTTACCTTCTCCACCAACTCTACCAGCGTTTCTAGCCCGGAAGCCCGAACCGCCAAGGGGGCCTGGTGCCTCTTGGCTAACTCACTCATAGCCTCCCAGTTCCCCTCATCGGCGGCATAGATAAGGGGGCTTGTGCCATCGCTCTTGGCTAAAGCCGCCTCCATGGCCCCGGGGTTAGAAGAGATAAGGACGAGAGGCAGGCCCGTCTTCTTCACCCTCTCCACCGCTGAAGCGAAGGTGGAGGCTTCACCGGAGGCGTTCTCCACCGCTATGCCGTCCAAGCGGAGTTCCAGGCCCACATACTCCACGGAGTAGTCGGCCACCTCCCGAGCCCTCTTTTCGATCATATCTATCGGTTGGGTATCCTTGAGTCGCACCATGAGCCCCGGAGGGTGGAAGAAGGTCTTGTCATGGCGGAAGAGCACCGTCTCGTTCCCCACCTCTACCTTCCTCTCGCTCCTGCCTACGGTTACCAAGCGGATGGGAGGGGCGGCTGCGGCAGCCAGTTGGGCTTTCGCCTCCTCGGTCACATAAGGGCAGGCTGCCAGTTCCGCTTGCTTGGCCACCAACTTCATGGCGAAGGCCAAGCAAGTAGGGTATCCGCATTCCTTACAGTTGGTTTTGGGCAAAAGTTTATAGATATCCAAACCCGTGAGAGCCATCCCTCACCCCTCCTTCACCCACAATCTATCTATCGCCTCTTTGACTAGGCGAACCGATTCCGGATGACGCATCACCACTACATCAGCGCCGGCCTCGATGAGAGCGGTGGTGGTTATCGCCTCCCAGATGATAGCCCGTCCCTCCCAATCGCCCCAGGCCCCCGGGACACCC
>CAZERB010000043.1:0-7685 GCA_964514645.1 uncultured Anaerolineales bacterium | reverse complement strand
GCCTCATAGACGGAGTTGTTGGCCGCTGCTCCGGAGAGGGGTTGGATATTCACGTATATCTCATCGGCGCTTATCTTATCGGTGGCGAAGCATTTGGCTATCCGTCGCTGGGCCAAGGCCTCCAAGAAATGGACATAGTCACACCCTTTGTAGAACCTTCTATCGGCGTACCGCCGGTAATAGGCCAACTCATATCCGAAGTTTAAGAGCAGTTCCTCCTCTTCCTTGGTCATGCGTAAGGGTGGATACCCCTCGGCATAGATATTAGTGAATACCGACCCCAAAGCCTGTCGCACAGCCTGAGGAGAGATGCTCTCTGAAGGTATGAGGACTATTTTTTGAGCCTGTCTCTCCTCCTCGAAGCCGATGATGAGATCGGTATCGGGGTCCACCTCTGAGAGATCTTCTCGCACTAGGAAATCCGAATATTCTCTCTCCATCCAACCCTCCTCCAAAAATAACGCCGACCCTCTACGAGTAAGCGATCAGCGTCACTCTATGTCTAGTCTAACAAACCTTCCCCCCCTCGTCAAATTCTAACCTTTCGATCAGCGAAGAGAGGCTCTCCAGCACTTCTCCCCGCTCATGCTTCTTGACGAACTCCTCGCACCAAAAGGGGGTGTAACTAGTCTTGAGGAGATAAAACCGCATCCCCATCACTAAGGGAAGGGCCCCCGGCAGGGAGAGGGTATCCGCCACGACTACCATCTGGTCGGCTCCCGCGGCTTCCCTCACAAGAGCCCGGTAGTAGACAGGACGACGGAGGTCCACCTTATGGTGCTGGTCTATTTCTAGGGTTTGGATCATCCCCTGTTCCGGATGGAAGAAATGCCTTCCCCAGGAGGGGTCCATCTCATATTGGCGGGTATCTCCCAAGATCCGTACCCTGTTCAGCCCTAAAATTTGCAGGTTCCTTTGGACCTTATCCCCCTTTGAGTTGGTGAGGATGAGGGGAGTAAACCTCTCGTGTCGAAGCAGGCCATTTAGGGTCTCCTTGGCTCCCTGGCGAAACCGAGGTTTCAGTTCGGCGGTGTGGCGGTGAAAGAGGTAGTTGGTGCACTCGGTGACCGGGTCATACTCCGCATCTCTGAAGAAGTCAGCCACCCGGCGAGCATAGAGAGGGTTCGCCTTCAACATTACCTGGAGGGTGGTGGTATTGAGGATGAAGGCCCCCTCGTCGCCATAGGCAGCCAGGAGCCCTCTCACCTCCCAGCCGAACTCATGGGGCCGGGAGAGGATGAGCCTTCTCCTCTCCCCATACTCCTCTTCCAGTTGGGCACGGGCTATCCTTAGGATCTCTTGGGATAGGGTGTCCAGGGATAGCCGCGCTAGGTCATCGACCATTGCCTCTTCCTTGGTCAATGTCCCGTCGTAGTCGAGGATCACCTTCACCTGGGTTTTCATCTCTTAAAGTGGATGAGCCTTATCCCTGCAAGGTCGTGAGCCGCCACCAACTCCATTCTACTCCTCAGCCAGGTCTCGACTTCTCCCCCTTGGCTCACGAGCCATATATCGCTGTAACCCTCTATGATTTGGGGCAGCGTTCTATCTTCCGCCACGTAGAGGGCCATCTCCTTTCTCAGGAAGGGGTATAGCCTCTGGTAGAGGGCGTGGTCGGGGAGGATGAGGGCTGCCTCTCCAGGCTCGATGGCGCTGACTAGGAACTCCACCACCGGCCGATACTCTTCCTGAGCATAGCGGGCTCTATGGTAGGCTCCCATCAAGCGGTAGCCTCCCAGTAGGCCCAGCGATAGCGAGGCTACGACCAGCGCGGCGAAAGCCCGGCGGCGAAGATGGGCTATCCGCTCTTCTGAAACGGAGAAGAAGATGATCGAGTATTCGGCGCAAAGCATCAAGATGATCAGGGTGCGCCAAAACACCGTCCCCACCAGAAGCCATCTTTCGTCCGGAAGCATGATGAAATAGACCGTAGCCTCCAAGAAGTTTAGGGTATCGAGGAGGAGGATATAGATAACGCCTCGCAGGTTGGGAAGGAGGAGAATTACGAAGGGGATAAGTTGAACTAGAAATTGGGGGCTGTACCCTTTGTTATACAAGGTGAAGAGGTTCACCGTGAGTCCAGCGAAAGCCACGATGCGGCTCTTCTCCTCACCCCATGGTCGGGTGAAAAGCCAGAGATATAGAAGGGCGAAGGCTAAAGTAATCAGGGGCCAGGGGAGGGTGGAGGGGTGGGTGGCCACGTTGGCCGAGGGATCGAAGCGGTCTCCGGCTACCACGCCATAGGAGTAATACCCCTCTAAGAGGGCCCAAACCGTCTCCCAAGAGGAGCGAGCCACCATGCTGCGGAAAGAGGTGATGAGAAATTGGGGGTGGGTGAGAAGAAAAGGAGCAGCGATAGCCAAGGCCGTGACCCCGAAAGCCAAAAGTAGGCCCACTTTTTGGCGCATGGAGTTTAAGGCTTTCCACCCAACCGCTACTATTATGGCTGGTGTGATCTTGATCATGAAGCCGAGCGCCAAGGCTATCCCCGCGGAGACGGCCCGTTGTCTGATGACGAGGTAGAGGCCCAGGAGGAGGAAGAAGAGAGGCATAGGGTCGAACCAGCCCGACCAGATATAGAGGGGCGCGAAAAGCAAGGCATAGATCAAAGCACACCGGAAGGCCTTTTCCCTCTCGTACAGTTCCAAGGCTAGGAGGTATATGACCCCCAGATTGCCGATCTCAAAGAGGAGAAGAGCCAGGCCTAAGAAGATGTCATACCATAGTCGAGGGTCGACCCAGGAGGGTATAAGCAAGCTCAAGCGGTAAACGCCGACCACCAGCCAGGGGAAGAGGGGAGGCCATTCTAGCCAATAATGGATGAAGGGGTAAAGCCCCTCATCTGACCATCGGGCGAAGGGGAGGTAACTGGTGTTGTAGTCGGAGTAATCGGCGATGTACCCTCCAGGCCGGAGGAGAAGAAGGCTCATCAGGTGAAAGGCGACGAAGAGGATGAGGAGGAGAACGAAATCTTGATGGTGGGAGTAGATCTCTCTTTTCATCTATATGAGGGCTCGGGCTATACGCAAAAGAGTAGGAGGATGAAGGAGCATGTTGGTGTAACTGGCGTTGGCCATGGGGCAGTAACACTCCCCAGCGGCTATGCTCCGGCGCAACCGGGTTGCCTCCTCCCCCAACCAGAGGGGGGCGAAATCGTAGCCGCTCTCCCGCAGATTTCCCACCGGTTGGGCGCGGGTACAGCAGGTCCAGAGGTCGCCGTTGGGGGCTATATGTCCCGAGGCCCAGCCGGCGTAGCAAGGGATCACCTGCCTCCTCTCCGCTAAGATCCGCTTCGTCAACTCATAATAATAGCTTCGGAACGCTTGCGTGGTCTTGGCCAGCCCCGAGGGTCTGAAGTTTCTAGCCTCGGCTATGAGGTAGTCGGCGGCCACGGCGTACTCCTCGGGCGAGGGGGTGATGTCGATCCCCACAGTGCCCAGTTCTTCCCTCTCCTCGGCTACCTCGCTGATGTAGATGTCCGCTCCAAGGGTTTTGAGTTCTTTGTAGATGGTGGGCAGACGTTCTACATTGAAACGGGAAACGACGGTGTGGATACCCAGGGTGAGGTGGGGGTGATTGAGGCTGCGCAGATCCTCATAGGTCCTGATGGCCCGCTCATAGTTCCCCTCTACGCCTCGGATAAGGTCATGGCCGGGGCCGATGTCGTCCAGGGAGAGGTTGATCCCCAGTTGGGCCACTGGCGCTACCTTAAGTATCTCCTCTACCTTTTTAGGGACGACCCTCCAAGCCAGGCCGTTGGTAGGGATGGTGATGATGGCTGGGCGACACTCTTCATAGGCTGCGGCTACCAGTTCTACTATATCCTCTCTTAGGAAAGGCTCCCCACCGCTGAAGGTGAGATAGTAGGGCGTCTTGCCTATTTTGGCGAAGACCTTTTGCCACTCCTCCAGACTCATCTCCTCCGATCGCTTTTGCCAGATGTTGCAGGTGAGGCAACGGGAGTTGCACCGGTAGGTGACGCTCACCACCAGGCTGAGGGGGAGGAGTCGGGGCCTGCCGAGCTTTCGGAAGGTGATATAGAAGGGGAGACGAGGCAGGAGGTTATGCAATTTCCACCTCACGTCGGAACCACTCCACGAAACGGGGTAGCCCTTCCTCCAAGGAGGTCTTCGGCTCATAGCCCAGGAGGCGACGTGCTTTGGAGATATCGGCATGGGTGATAAAGAGTTCGCTGGGAGGTAGAGGACGGGAGACGATGGCGGCCTTCCTTCCCATTAATTCCTCCATGATGGTCACAAACTCTCGCATAGGGACCGGCTTTGAGTGGCCCAGATTGATGATCTCGTATTCGAAATCGGCATCCAAGGCAGCCAGGACTCCCTGGACGATGTCATCGATATAGGTCCAATCCCGCTGGGGCCGTCCCTCGTCGAAGAGGGTTATCTCTTTCTCCTCTGATATGCGCTGGGCGAAGAGATAGGGAGCCATATCTGGTCTCCCTCGAAGGCCGTAGACGCTGAAAAGGCGAAGGGAGGTGCATTTTAGGCCATAGGCGTAATGATAGGCATGAGCCAACAGTTCCGAGGCTTTCTTGGAAGCGGCGTAAGGGGCTAAAGGTCGATCCGTAGGGTCTGTCTCTGAGAAGGGGGTTTTCTTGTTGGCCCCGTAGACGGAGGAACTGGAGGCGAAGACGAAATTCCGAACCCCATATCGTCGCGCCAACTCCAAAAGGTAGAGGGTCCCCCGCTCGTTGACTGAGGGGTAATCGAGAGGGTTTTCGACCGAGTGGCGGACACCAACCAAGGCGGCCATATGGACTATCTTCTTTATCCCTTCCTGGGCGAAGATAGATTCCATCCCCTCCAGGTCGCGGATATCCTGCTCGTAGAGGTGGTAGGAAGGGTTCGCCAGGAAAGGGGCCACGTTCTTCCTTTTGCGGGCTGGGCTGTAATAGTCGTTAAAGTTGTCGAAGCAGACCACCTCATCGCCCCGGGCTAAGAGGGCTTCCGTGACGTGGCTGCCGATGAAGCCGGCCCCTCCAGTGACTAGGATCTTCATACTCAGACCTTTCTTCCTAATAGGTATCGGTGATGGGCCCAGAGGAGTTTCAGAGGCCAAGGTAGGGGAAGCCTCTCTAACCATGAGTACCGGCGTACCTCTTCCATAAGGTTTGGCTTGCGACCTAGGTAATAATCCATGGTGCTCCACCGCCAACCTTCACCCGTGAACCTCTCCTCCAGCCACTTAGAGTTTATGCCCAAGCGCCTTATGACCTCCGCGGCGGGCATCACCGTGTCTGGCCAGGGAGGGATGTCTAAAACCCCCTCCTCGGCGATCTCAAGCCCCGCCCACCTCAGGGCGCTCTTCACTCTCTCTATCTCCACCCACCTCTCATCTACCTGGGTGAAGAACTCCTTGTCGATGAGGTGCTTGCGCAACCAGTATCCGATCTGCCACCGGTTAGGCATAGCCACAAAGACGAGGTTCCTCGAGACGCGAGCCAGTTCCCTAAACAGGGCGGGGACATCGTCCAGATACCAGAGAGCAGCCCAATTCCAGGCCAGGTCGAAAGAGCCATCTGGGACGGGAAGAGAGGTCAGGTTTGGGAGATGTACCAATGTGCAGGGCAGTCCTAATTCTTGCCAGACCCTCTCTACCCCTTTCAACCGTTGGGCGTCCGTATCGACCAGGGTCACTCGGCAGCCCCATTGGGCTAAAGGCACGCTGTTTATCCCCGTAACCCCGGCCATGCCATAGATAGGGGCCTCGAGCACCTCTTCGATATGGTATCGCTCCCGGAGGTGGTGAAGGTAGTCGTTGAGCACCAGCCGCTCATAGACTACCCCTAACCCTTCGTTGTACTCTTCCAACTTCCCCTCACATCAATGAAGGCCCCCATCCATGGCGGGGGCTCTAAAAAATCCCACCTTCTGCCCCTGGTCCAAATTTCCCCTCTCGATTGGAGAAGGCAAGATAATCTATATGGGGGAAGGGGTTGTCTACCTGGGTTAGGAGGTCAAGGAAGGCTCTGTCTTCCACCTTCGTCTTCCCCGCCGAGGCTATATAGGCCAGATGGTTGAAGCGAGCCAGGTGGCCTTGAAAGCGGGAGGTGGCATACTCTTTGGCCTGGCCAGTGGTTATGAGGAAAGGCCAGTCGCTGGACTCCAGGAGTAGAAGTTCCCGCGCCGCTTGCTCAAAGACTGGGCGCATCTCACTCCTGTGGCTCTCTATCAATTCTTCCATCCTCCGCTCCGCATGATGGATGAGGGGCCAAATCCACTCCGTCTCTGGGTTGAGCCAGGTCCAGTGGCTCCCTCCGTGGCCCCAAGAACTTTCGGGCAGGGCCAAGGCCTCACTGGGAGGGTGCTCCTCCAAATAAGCCCCAGCGGTAGTGAGTTCGACCTCCTCGCTTTTTCCCAAGATGGCAAGAACCTCCTTCAGCCAGGCTACCCCTTCGAACCACCAGTGGCCGAAGAGTTCCGTATCATAGGCGGAGACGACGATGCCGAACTCAGAGGTATCGTCGTGGTATTTGCTGAGTTCTTCGGTTACCAAGTGGGCGAAGTGGTTAGCGTGTTCTTTTGCCTTACCCGCGGCCTGGTATGGGTCGTAAAACTCCTTTTGGCCTAGTTCTACACCGCCTGTGACCCGCCAATACCTGAGCCCTGAACTGGAACTCTTGCGGTGGAACTCCCTATACATGTAGTCCCCTGGGTATCCATGGGCTGCGGACCAGACCTGCAAACCCGTCCGCTGATTGCGGCCGAGAACGGCCACCGGTGTGCCATGGACGAAGTAGGGCCGGAAGGTTGTCCCCTTGGTGGCTAGGGGCTCTTCGGTGATCACTACTTTCCGGCGTGGGACCCCGCCATAGGGCCCTACCACGTCTCCTGCCGCCTTTCCTAATAGTGGCCCACCCTCCAAAGCGTGGGTATCGGTAAAGAAATAGCGGAGGCCGAGGTCATCCAAGAACTCCTCGATCCCCGGTTTGTACTGCCTCTCTTCTAGATATGCCGGCCGGTAGCCGCACTCGGGAAGCCAGATCCCTCTAGGGGCTCGGCCAAAGAGGCGGTAGTAACTGTCTACCCCTACCTTCAGTTGGCCGTGGATAGCAGAGTCCCGTTCCATGAGGGGGAGGTAGGCGTGCGTGGCAGCGCTGGTGATGATCTCCAGATCGCCTTCTTCCTGCAAACAACGGAAAGCGCCCACTAAGTCCCGGCTATACCGCTCTCGGAACGAAGTCAGTACATCTTCATACCAGTCATGGTAGAAGCGGGCCAGATAAGAGAGATGACCGTGCCCCTCTCGTTCATACCTATCGAGATCACCTTTGGCCAACTCCAGCCTCTCTTGGAGGTATATCTCTAAGCGGGAGAGGATACCAGGGTCGGCCAGTTGCTCCAGGAGGATGGGGGTGAGGCCCAGGGTTAAGCGAGGTTTATGTCCCTCTTCTTTGAGGTCATAGAGGGCGTCTAGAAGGGGGATATAAGATTCGGCTGCCACCTCGTGGAGCATCTCCTCGCCGAAGGGCCACCGCCCGGCCTCCCTCACATAGGGGAGGTGGGTATGTAAGACAAAGGTGAAGGCCCCTATCTTCATAACTTTATTATAACATCACCCTTTTACATATTCAACGGAGGTAGCGCTGCTGACGTTTCTGGGGTGGGGTGTGATGATGAGGGTGGTGGTGATGTGGAGGAGGGAGAGGCGGTGGAGGTGGAGGA
>CAZERB010000042.1:0-7721 GCA_964514645.1 uncultured Anaerolineales bacterium | reverse complement strand
TAAGGAGACAAACAGATGTCCAAGAGGATTGTGATCGGGATGTTGATCCTGGTACCGTTGGCTGCTGTCCCTATGACGGGCTGTACCCATGCGCCACTGATCCCTACCCCCACCCCAATAGTCTATCAGCCCACTGACTGGCCCCGGGACATTTCGGCCATTATTAACTGTCCCACGGGAGCGGATACCGCCGAGAAATGTCTGAGCCAGGAATACCCGCAGCGGGTGCAACTGGTGGGTCACCTGATACACGCCCCTGGCGGTCTGGTTCTAATGCGCGGTTCGCAACGCTTCCCAGTGAGCCTGGTGTTTGCAGAAGGCTACCGGCGAGAGAACATCGATTGGCTGTGCGAGCACGGCTACCTGACAGCGGTGCAGGGCGAGTTCACCAGCCTGGATCCGCCGACGATGTTGGTGAGCGAGGCCAACGGCGCGGCACATAGTTTCCTCGCACGTTCCACGCCCCTGGCCGAACTGTACACCCACCCCGAGTGGGGCATCGCCATCAAATACCCATCCGGGTGGGTCGTCGAGCCAGCCAGCAGCGATGATCCCACCGCGGTCTACATTCAGAACTTCCACAATGCCGATGTCTTCGTTCCGCTGGCCGGAGGAACAGGGGTGGAGGCTGACCCCTCGCTGTACCGGGTGCGGCTGTACCTGGCTCCGCCGGAGCATGTGACCATGCTGAAGGAGGCCCGCGCCGGATTCGAGCAGGGGTTGAAAATGCGTTCGATGACGATCAATGACCTGCCCGCCCTGCGGTTCAGATATGGAATAAACGAGGAAGCCTTGGTGCAACTCCCCGACCGCGTGCTGATGCTTTCGACTCGGCAAGACCCCACACTCTTCGAGCGCATGTTGGAGACGCTACGATCGGTAAAATAGAAACGCCCTTGTTAGGAATAGTACAGTGCTTGGACAAGATTACTCAACAAGCCCAACACCTAGGCACTCCCTTCTCCAAAGGCCATAAATGTATGGCCTATGGAGTGTTCCAAATGAGGGCTTGAAGCGTAGTTAACAAGAGCGAATAGAAAATAGTGGCTACGGAACCTTTTAGCCCCAATGTGCGTACAGAAGGAGACAAACAGATGTCCAAGAGGATTGTGATCGGGATGTTGATCCTGGTACTGTTGGCTGCTGTCCCTATGACGGGCTGTACCCTTGCCCCGCTGCCCGCCCCCACCGAGGCCCACCGCCAGGCCAGAGAATTCCTCTCCAAGTACGGATGGACAACGACCGGCCAGTGGGCGACACATCGGGTCACGCTGCCTCAGAGTTTCGAGCACCTCCCCGGCCAGTTCCCCATCCCTATCTATTGGGCCTATAATAATGAGTTGAGCAAAGCCATCGGCCTAGACTTGTCACCGTACCTGGGGCAGCGCGTGGAGGCCACCGTCTACGAGTTGCAGGAGGAGCTTCCCGAGTTTCTGCGACCATATACCAAGGCCAGGGCCGTCGTTGTCACCCTTGAGGGAAAGATCATCGGGGCCTGGATTGACAAGGGCCGGCACTACGCCTTTGCCTCCTCCCTCGACCGGAAACCGCTTGAGGAGATCACGGGGATGGATTGGAGCGAGTGGCTGGTGGCAAGTGGGGTTTTCAACCTCAAAAATGAAGTGGAGCGAGAACTTGCCACCCTGACACCGGAAGAGATCATCGCCCGCTACTACGAGGCGCTCAATGACCACGACGAAGAGCGGGCCTACGCCTGCCTCACCCGGCGCTCTTTAACCGACTTCCTCTTTTCCAACATGGGGGACTTGGCGCTGTACCACAGCGACTACCACGCAGACCCATACCGACAGAGGGTCCGCAGCGTCCGGGTGAATGGGATCGAACTGTTTCCGGTTTCGGGAAACCCCGAGGGAGTGGTGGAGTACAAAGTTGACATCGACGTCCTGTATGAGCCGAGCCTGCATTTCCCTGACTCCAGCGGCCGCCGTGGACTCTTCGTCTTTTTAAAGGAAGAGATTGCAAGCGCCGGTTGGCGTATCAGTGACATCGGCACCGGCCCGTAGAATCGCCTGTGCAGGTGATCGCCCTGTCAGGCTAAGCAACCTTTGGAAGGGGCCAAGGCTCTCTCTTTAGGAGGGTAGAATGGACTGGATTCTATACGTGATCACCGATGCCCAGTTGTCGCGGGGGCGTTCCCATCTTGAGGTGGCTCAAGCGGCCATAGAGGGTGGGGCTTCTATCATCCAATTTCGGGATAAAGAGATGACCACCCGACAACTGGTGGAGACGGCAAGGAAGATAAAGGAGTTGACCGAGGAGACCGATATCCCCCTCATCATAAATGATCGTCTGGATGTGGCTTTGGCGGTAGATGCAGATGGTGTCCATGTAGGGCAAGATGATATGCCCGCGACCTTGGCCCGGCAACTTATAGGCCCCCATAAGATTATGGGGGTTTCGGCCTCCACCGTGGAGGAGGCCCTCCAAGCGGAGAGGGAGGGAGCCGATTACGTCTCGGCTTCGCCCGTCTTCACCACCCCCACCAAGCCCGATGCCCCACCTCCCACTGGACTGGAAGGGCTGAGGGCTATCGTTGAGGCCGTCAACCTCCCGGTGATAGCCATCGGGGGGATAAATGAGCGGAACGTAAGGGAGGTAATCGAGGTTGGAGCCCATGGGGTAGCGGTCATCTCCGCCGTGGTCAGCGCCCCTGACATCGCCGCCGCCACTTGCCGCCTGCGGGAAAGCGTAGAGGCAGCCCGGAAAGGAGCGTGAAATGCGCATCACCGAGATCGGCGAATTCGGCCTCATCGACCGCCTGAAGGAGACGCTTGGCCCACCAGGGGCCGGGGTGGTGGTGGGCATCGGCGACGATGTGGCCGTCCTTCGCGCCCCAGGGGATAGATACCTCTTAGCCACCTGCGACATCCAAGTGGAAGGGATCCATTTTTTTAAGGAGGCGATCTCCTCCTACCAGTTGGGCCGCAAGGCGGCGGCCATAAATATAAGCGATATCGCGGCCATGGGAGGTTTGCCCACCTACCTTCTCGTATCCCTGGCCCTGCCCAAAGAGACCACGGTAGAATATGTGGATAGCCTCTACAAAGGGCTCAAAAAGGAGACAGAAGCGGCTGGGGTCGAGATAGTGGGGGGAAATATGTCACAATCGCCCCAGATCATGATCGATATCTTCCTTCTAGGAGAGGTGGAGGCGGACTATCTTTTGCTACGGTCTGGGGCTCGCCCCGGCGACAAGGTGCTGGTTACAGGCAGCGTAGGGGGTTCAGGGGCTGGCTTGGCGCTCCTTCTCGACCCCACAAGAGACCGCTCAGGGGAAGAGGCTAAAGAGGTATTGAAAGCCCACCTCACCCCTACTCCACGACTCAAAGAGGGGAGAGCCATCGCCCGCTCCAGGCTGGCCACCTCCATGATCGACGTCAGCGATGGGACGGTAAGCGACATAGCCCACATCTGCGTGGCCAGCGGTGTAGGGGTACGACTATGGGCCGATGCCCTTCCCCTCTCCCCCGCTACTTGCGCCATCGCCGAGGCCCTGGGCAAAGAGCCTTTAGAATGGGCCCTACACGCAGGTGAGGATTACGAACTCATCTTCACCGCCCCGGCCGATAAAGCAGAGGAACTGGCCATCTTGGTCGAAGATGAGACCACCACGTCAGTGACCATCATCGGCGAGATCACCGAGGAGGGGATGGGCCTGGTGCTTCCCAGCGGCGAAAGCCTCCCCTTAGAACCAAGGGGCTGGGATCACTTTCGAAGGAGGTAAGATGTACCGAGCCCTAACCATCGCTGGCTCCGATTCGGGGGGCGGGGCTGGTATCCAAGCCGATCTGAAGACCTTCGCCGCCTTGGGGGTCTACGGCATGAGCGTCCTCACCTCCATCACCGCTCAAAACACGGTGGGGGTGCAAGGGATCTACGACCTCCCTCCGGAGTTCGTGGGGCTCCAGATCGACTCCGTGCTCTCCGATATCGGTGCCGACGCCGTCAAGACAGGGATGCTCTCCAACACGAAGATAATAGCCATGGTGGCAGAAAAACTAAGGCAATACCAGGTGGAGAACCTGGTGATCGACCCGGTGATGGTCGCCAAGAGCGGGGACCCCCTCTTGAGGGAAGAGGCTCATGTTACCCTAATCCACGACCTTTTTCCCCTGGCCAGGATGGTGACCCCCAACCTCCACGAGGCCCGGGTCTTATCTCGCTTACCCATCTCAAGCCTAGAGGAGATGAAAGAAGCCGCCAAGGCGATTCACAGGCTGGGGCCGCAGAATGTGGTGGTTAAAGGGGGGCATCTTTTGGGAGAGAGCGTTGACCTCCTCTATGACGGCCATCATTTTCTAGAACTCCCCGGCCCTCGCCTGGAGACGAAAAACGACCATGGTACCGGTTGCACCTTCGCCTCGGCCATAGCCGCCGGATTGGCCAAGGGGCAGAATGTACCCACTGCGGTAAAGGCAGCCAAGGAGTATATCACTCAGGCTTTGCAAGGGGCGATAGATTGGCATCTGGGGCAAGGCCATGGCCCGGTGCACCATTTCTTCGCCCTATGGTAAGATCTAACTGGCAGCCTTTTGACACCATCGCCCATTTGGGTTATCATCTCTTCACTGGAGGCGACAAGTGACCGATCTAGAAAAGATAGCCAAAGCGGCCCTGGAGGCCCTAGAGGCCAAGAACGCCACCCGGGAGAAAGTCCTCCCCCTCTCTCGGGAACTGGTCAGACATTCGGCTAATACCATCCGCGCCGTGCATCGAGGAGAACTGGCCGAAGCAAAAAAGATGTTGGTCGAGGGGAAGAGGTTGGCCCAGGAACTGAAGGCTAGCCTCACCGAGCATCCCGACCTCTACTACTCCGGCTACACCCAGGATGCGCTTAAGGAGTTTGCGGAGGCGAATATCACCTACGCCCTCATCGCCGGGGAGGAATTGCCCAGCCCCAAAGAACTGGGAGTGGAGTATCCGGCCTATCTTAAAGGGTTGGGGGAAGCGGCAGGGGAGATGAGACGCCATACACTGGATCTCATCCGACACGGGGAGACGGAAAGGGGTGAGGAGATACTGGCTTCCATGGAGGATATATACAGCGTGCTGGTCACTATCGACTACCCTGAGGCTATAACCTATGGCCTCCGTCGCATCACGGACATGGTGCGGGGGGTCCTAGAGAGGACGCGGGGCGATCTCACCTTAGCCATCCGCCAAACCGAACTGGAGAAGGCGCTCAAGGAGTTCGAGGAGAGGAATCTGAGGAAATAAACCCATTTCGGCTTAGCGGGAGACGCTTATGTTGGTCATCGATGGACATAACTTGATAGGCCAGATCTTAGACATCTCCCTCTCCGACCCCCACGATGAGGAGAAACTAATCAAACGGCTGGAGGAATACCATCGAGAGAGGGGGACGCCCATCATTGTGGTCTTCGATCCCGGGCAAGCGCCCCCTCCCACCAAGAGGCTGCGAGGAAAAGGGATCAAGGTCCTCTTTGCCCCTCCGGGCTCCAAAGCGGACACGCTTATAATCAACCTCATAAAGAAAAGCCCCTACCCTAGGGGCTTAACCATCGTCTCCTCCGATCGGGAAGTACGCCGGGCGGCCAGGGCTAGACGAGCCAAGACGATGACCGCCGAGAGTTTCGCCAGGATGCTATCCCGCCCCCAAACGTTCCCCGTTACCCAGCCCACGATTAAAGAAAAAGGGCTCTCCCCCTCCGAAGTGAGAGAGTGGATGGCGATCTTCAGAAAGAGAGACCGGGATTAGGTGAAGATCCCTCCATGGACTCGGCGGCTTTCGCCTAGATCCTTAGTATGCGCCGTGTCAACTATATCACTCGCTTCCACGTGATGTAGGCAATGCCTTTTGACGTTTGTCAAGCAACATCTGAATGGCTGCAATATCTTCTTTGGAGAGCACCCACTCTCCAGCGAGAACGGTTTCTTCAATCTGAGATGGACGTCTTGCACCCACAATGGCTGCTGTTACCTCAGGACGCCGCAAGACCCACGCTATTGCCAACTGCCCTACTGTCCTACCGCTTTTTTGGGCCATTGAGCGTAAGCCTTCAACCAATTCAAGATTAGCACTCAACTTAGGTTCCTGAAAGTGTGGATCTTCACGTCGGTGGTCATCGTGGGGCAAATTCTTGACCCATTCTCTCGTAACCTTCCCCGTAAAAAGAGCCTTTTGCATGGGGCTGTACACGATTACTCCGATATCGTTTGTCGCACAGTAATCGAGGAGTTCCTCTTCGATACCGCGCTCAACCATACTGTAAGGTGGTTGAAGAGAGGCTACAGGATGAATGGGTTGGATACATTTCAATTGATTTACATTGAAATTTGACACCCCGGCATAGCGAACCTTGCCTTCTTTTATCAAATCGCCTATGGAACCCCAGGCTTCCTCAATCTCTTCCTCAGTAGTTGGCCAATGAATCTGGTAGAGGTCAATAACATCTATTCTCAGCCTCCTCAGGCTGGCCTCGACCTCAGAACGGATACTCTCTTCCTTCAGGCAATTGGATATCTCCCCATCTTCATCCCAGACAAAGCCGCACTTGGTAGCAATGATCGGTTGATCCCTTAACCCTTTGAGCGCCTTCCCTACAACTTCCTCAGAGCGGCCAAGCCCGTAAACTGGGGCTGTGTCTATCCAGTTGATTCCCAGTTCCAGCGCGTGCCGGATGGTAGCAATCGACTCTTTGTCATCCTGGGGACCCCAACCCCACTCATAACCACCACCTCCGAGTGCCCACGTGCCCAATCCGATAGTCGATAAGTTGAGATCCGTCCAGCCTAATTCTCTTGTTTGCATAACTTCCTCCTCTCGTAGGCCATGTCACCTGATGGCCGGCTGAGTAAGGATAGTGAACGCCTGCCCCAAGGCCCTGGCGGAGATTGCACCTACCGGGGCTAGCCAAAACTCTCAGTCAGAAGGCCTCTTTCCATATTGAGTAGCGGCTAGGGAACCTCAGGTCATCTTCACCACGACAAAGGGAACCCAAAATCTACGTGCCCTTTGCTATTGAGGTGAGAATGCCAATGGATAGTTCCTGATGCCCAGGCCGCGCAGCACAAGGCAACCCCACCATAGTCAACGTTGGAGAGCAATTCACTACCCTTTCAACTAGAAGCGATGATCAAGTGAGAGAGCAATAGAGGCGAATGAGGTCCGCGAGAGCCAATCACCGACAAATAAGGCGGCTAACCCACTCGCGTCAATGGCTACAATCATCAGACAAGCCCTTTTCATCCTCACTGGGAAGGGGCTGGTCTTACTGGGATTGGGTTGCAGCGGCTAGCACCGAACCAACCTAAAAACGATAGGTTCTTGACCTTCACAATCGAAATCAGTCTACCACGTGGCATGAGGACTGGCAAGAACGGAGCCGAGTACGAAGGAAGGCAGATGTGAAGCACTTGACTGGTATGACGAATAGGAATTCCGCTGAACCCTTTGACGACCAAGTTTCGCCCACAACATCCTTACGAGCGGGCCGCCTGGGGCGGGGAAGACCCTTCTGGCCCGGGCTCTCCCTTCTATCCTTCCTCCCCTGACTATAGATGAGGCTTTAGAGGTAACGAAGATCTATAGCGTGCGGGGGTTATTGCCAGAGGGGACGCCACTGATCATCCAGAGGCCTTTTAGGTCTCCCCATCATACCACCAGCCACGCTGGGTTAGTAGGGGGCGCATTGACTCGGTTGCGTTCACCAACTGGTTCCTGGACTTCTTACCTGGGG
>CAZERB010000041.1:0-7772 GCA_964514645.1 uncultured Anaerolineales bacterium | reverse complement strand
GAGGCCCTATGAGAACCGGCACCGCTAATTTACCCCTCCACTACGGTAAGGCTCCTAAGTGGCTCTTCCAAAGGATGGCCAAGTTAGCCAGGGAGATGACCACGGTCATCGTGGTGGAGTTCGGTTCCCAGGAGATGATGCGCCGTCTCTCCGACCCCTTCTGGTTCCAATCCTTCGGCTGTGTTTTGGGGTTCGATTGGCATTCTAGTGGCCTTACCACCACCCTCTGCGGAGCCCTAAAAGAGGGGCTTCGAGGCCTGGAGAGAGAGTTGGGGCTTTTTGTAGCCGGGGGCAAGGGGCGCACCTCTCGAAAGACGCCTGAGGAGATCGAAAGGGTAAGCCATCTGGTGGAACGCGACGCCCGTGAGTTGATCTACGCCAGCCGCATGGCAGCCAAGGTAGATACGGCAGGCTTACAAGATGGCTACCAGATATATCATCACACCTTCATCTTCGGTCAAGAGGGAGGCTGGTGCGTGGTGCAGCAGGGGATGAACACAGAGACGAGGCTAGCCCGCCGGTATCACTGGTTGGGCGAGGGGGTCGAGGATTTCGTCTGCGAGCCCCATGCGGCCATCTGTTGTGACCGCCAAGGGAACCCTCTCAATATGGTGGCCCAGGAGAGCGAGATGGCGAGGCAGGTCAGCACCCTTATCAGTCACGAGAAGCCGGAGCGACTGGTCAAGGAGATCAAAAGGTTACAGACTCTGGAGTTGCCCACCCATCATGAGGTCTCATTGCAAGATATACATCCAGACAGGCTCCAGAAGATATTCCTCTCCACCTACGAGAGGCAGCCCCAGAACTTCGAGGAACTCCTAGGGATGCAAGGGGTGGGGCCCAAGACCATAAGGGCCCTCAGCCTCATCTCTGAACTCCTCTACGGGGCCCAGCCCAGTTTCAAGGACCCGGTTCGCTTCAGTTTCGCCCACGGCGGGAAAGATGGCCACCCTTATCCTGTAGATAGGGCCAACTATGACCGCTCCATCGAAATCCTGGAGATGGCAGCCAGCCGAGCCAAGATAGGAGATAGGGAAAAACTGGCGGCCCTGAGAAGGCTAGCCTCCTGGGAGGAGAGGACCAGGCCTGCTTCGTCACTATTGTGAATCCCAAGGTCGGCCAAGAAGAGAAAGATGTCCAGTTTGGAGAAGCACTAGCCCCTTCCGAGTGAGGATGGAAGGGGCATTTGCTTAGACGGTGTAATCAGTTAGGTCAGCGACAGAATCATAGTCGTTCTCATCAAGCCAATAACACCAAATATGAGCGCCAGGAATACTGAGCCTTCTTCGACTCCAGGGGCTAGTCCAGGCCGCTACTTCAATACACCGCATCCCGACATATCTGTCATGGACAAACTCCAGGGCTGGCGTCAGATCTGTATCGCTCGAGGCGATAACCCCAACGTCATACTCCCCGTCTATCGCCAGGGCGATGAAATCTACGGCCAGGGCGACATCGATACCCTTCTCTTGGGCTGGCGTATCAGGCCAGTCGGGAGAATATCGAAGCGTGCGCGTAATCACCTTCGCCCCGGCCCTTTCCCAAGATTGACATTGCTTCATGTGAGCCCCGTAGGTTCTTGGATCCTTTGTGGCATCCGGACGGCCAGTATAGATGCGCACCTCCTGAAGCGATCTGGTAACTCCTGGCGGAGGTCGAGAGCAAATCAAATTCGCCAGGTCGATAGGTTTGAACTGGCCGTAGACATGCCAGTCGGAAGGTGTTAAAAACGCCTCGCGAGCACCGTAGTAGAAATTCTGTGCGTTGACGAATAATACGAGTCTTTCTTCTGGCATAACAAACTCCTCTCCTCATAAAACAAACCCCGCCAGTTAACCTCTCGACAAGCGAAAGGTGAACGGCGGGGAGCATTCAATAATAATATACCCTAAATTAAGCTAGTGTCAATAGTACTTTTGACATAAACAACCTTAAATTTCCACGCCTGAATGCCCCGTCTTAGCCCCTTCCCATGCTTCTCACTCACACTGGGCCAGTTGTGCGGTAACAGGCGGCAGCAAGGCCTGGCGTCCCTTGCGCGTGGCCCTCTTTGAACCCGTTGCTTCTAGCCAGCCACCATCCGCTTCGCGGCGGTTACTGTGTTCTTGAGAAGCATGGTGATGGTCATGGGTCCCACGCCACCCGGCGAGGGGGTGATGGCGCCAGCAACCTCTTTCACCTCGTCGAAATCGACATCCCCTACCCAACGATACCCCTTCTCCGCGGTCGGGTCATCCACCTTGTTGGAACCGACGTCGATGACGTAGGCGCCGGGTTTCACCCAGTCAGCCTTCACCATCTCCGGCCGGCCGACGGCGGCGATGAGGATATCTGCTTTGCGGCAGATAGCGGGCAGGTCCTTGCTCCGCGAATGGCAAATAGTCACCGTGGCGTTGGCGTGCAAAAGGAGCATAGCCACGGGCAAGCCCACGATATTGCTTCGGCCCAAGACCACCGCCTCTGCCCCTTCGATCTGGGCACCGGACTTTTCCAAAAGTACCATGCAGCCATAAGGGGTGCAAGGGACAAAGAGGGGCTCTCGGCCCTTCATCGCTAAGCGACCGATGTTGATAGGATGAAAGCCGTCCACGTCTTTCTCTAGGGCTACGGAACCCAATATGGCCTCATCGTCCAGATGTCTAGGCAGGGGCAATTGGACCAGGATACCATGGACGGCAGGGTCAGCGCTCAGGTCGCGGATCAACCCCTCTACCTCCTCCTGAGTAGCCTTTTCAGGCAGGTGGTGTCCAAAGGAGAGGATGCCGGCTTTTTCGCAGGCGCGTCTCTTCATACGGACATACGACTGACTGGCCGGGTTCTCGCCCACCAAGACAGCGGCTAGTCCTGGCGTGAGCCCATGCTCCGCCTTCAGTTGCTCCACCTCCGCCGCGATCTCCCGACGTATCTCATCGGCTATCGCCTGGCCATCGATAATTTTGGCGCTCATCTATGCTTCACCTCCTGCAAGGTTTCTAGCCTAAAAGCCCTCTATCCCGCAACACCCCTCGGGGATCCACCAGATGCTTCTCTAGACCCAGCCCCTTCAGCCCCATACCGAGGCCTACAAGTTGGGTGATATAGAGGATAGGCATCTGGAACTCCAGGCCCATCTGCCCTTGGCGAGAATCTAAATTGGTATGACAGAGAGGACAAGCCACAGCCACTAAATCGGCCCCTACGGCCTTTGCATCCCGTAGGATCTTGGCTGAAAGTTCGAGAGCCAACTCCTTTTTGGAGAGGGAAAGGGTAGCGCCACAACAGTCGGTCTTATACGACCAATCGAGAGTGGTGGCGCCCAAAGCCTCCACCAGATGGTCCATAACCATAGGGTACTCCGGCTCCTGGGCCTGGGTTACCTTGGGGGGGCGGGTCAAGAGACAGCCATAGTAACTCACCACTCTCAGCCCCTCGAGGGGCACCTTCACCCTCCCTGATATCTCGTCCCGCCATTCTTCAAGAAGTTGAAGGATGTGCTTGACCTCCACCGAGCCTCGAAAGTTGTAACCCCTCTCCTCATCTAACCGCTCCTTCATTTGTGGCTCCTGCCTCATATCCCACAAGGCAGACTTGAAGCGGGAGAAGCAGGAAGCGCAAGGGGCAACTACCTGGGAGAACCCCTCTCTCTCTATGAGAGCCAGGTTGTTCAAGGGAAGGCGCATAGCCAAAAGATGATCGGTGGTGTGAGCCGGGGTACTTCCGCAACAGGTCCATCCCTTGGGTTCCACTAACTCTACCCCCAACTCACTAAAGACCGCTCGCGTCGAGATATCGAACTCCGAGGAGACGGAGTGTAAGGAACAGCCAGGGTAATAGGCTACCTGATCGGGCTTCGCTCTAGGGGTCACATGACGGGGTTGACGGACGACGGGAGGCATAACTCCCAGTTTTCCCTTCCGCAGGAGTTCGAGACCCAGGGAGAGGTCTTTGAAAGGCTGGCCGGTACGGAGGTTAAGTTCCGCAAGCAGGCTCAGTTCGTAGGAGCGTCCCAGAAACCTCACCCCGCGCAGGAAGGCTCTATTGAAAAGGGCTACCTCCGGAACTTGCGGCATTATCCCCCGCTCTAAGGATACCATCTTCAACTCATCCATGATGCCAGCCACGTCCAGCCCCTCAGGGCAACGAGTGGTACAGGTTTGACAGGAAGCGCAGAGCCAGATAGTGGCCGAGGAAAGGGCTAACTCCTCTCTTCCCAATTGAAGGCTCCGCATAATCCGATGGGGCTCCAAGTCGAAATGACGAGATAAGGGACAGCCGCTGGTGCACTTCTTGCACTGGTAGCACAAGTAGATATTGTTGCCCGTCTCCTCTTCTATCAGTTGGGCCAAGGTGAGTTGTTTAGTTATCGCCATCTTTCCTCACCTCTCCACTGAAGTGGAGGCGGGTTCTTTCTAACCTCTGCCAGATATCTCTCGCCTCCTCCACCACTTGTGGCGCCGCGTCGAAGACCGCCATCCCTTGGAGATCGGCCTCGATCACCCTCGGGTCGGCGGAGAGGCAACCCAAGAGAGGAACTCCAGGGCTGTTCCTATCGATGAACCCTCGATCCTCCTCATGGCGAACCTTGTTGCCCACTAGGTAAAGTCGGGGAACGCCCAGGTCGCAAGCCAAATCCCGGATCAATCGAGCGGTCTGGAGACTTCGCCGCCCAGGCTCCACCACGATAAGGAAAGCGTCCACCGCTTTGGCTGTTCCCCTACCCAGATGCTCCACCCCAGCCTCCATATCGAGGATCACCACCTCCGAGCGCTCCAATAAGAGATGGGCCATCAGGCTTTTGAGAAGCGCGTTCTCGGGACAGAGGCAGCCGCTCCCCCCTTTCTTGACGCCCCCCATCTGAAGGAGCCTGATGGCTCGATGGGTGGCGCTGAAGCGATCAGGAATATCATCCACCTTGGGGTTGAGGGTAAAAAGACCGCCCATCGTGCCTGGCTTGGCACCCGTCCGCTCGGCGATCAGATCGCCCATCTGGGCGATGGGCACGATTTCAGTCACCAGATGGGGAGGGAAACCAAGGGCCGAGGCCAGGTTGGGGCTAGGGTCAGCGTCGATAGCCAAGACCTTTTCCCCCTCCTGAGCATATATATGTGCCAGGAGGCTGGCCAGGGTGGTCTTGCCCACTCCTCCTTTGCCGGTGATCGCTATTTTCAACTGCCCCCTCGCTCCAAGATATCTTGCAACCGCTCTATCATTCCCGACTCCAGGGGAAGGAGCGCCAATTTCCTTTGGGTCTCAGCCCAGTTGTAGTCCACATGTCTGATGGCCAACTCGCCGTCCTCCCAGAGGGCGTAGGTGCCGCTAGGCGTCCCATGGCGGGGCTGCCCTAGGCTGCCAGGGTTGACCAGATAGGTATCTTTCACCTTCCTTATAGCCGGGATATGGGTATGACCCAAGAAGATGACATCCGCCTCAATGCCGGCCATCTCTTCCCGCAACTCCTCCTCCCTAGCCGTGGCCACATTAAGGTATTTGAAGAGATGGTCGGAGGGAGCGGCATGGGTGAGGTAGAAGCGCGCTCCTCCTAATTCAACATAGGTCTCCAGAGGCCACTCCCCTAAATAGGATATCTCCTCTGGGCCCAAGATGCGAGCGGTGTATTGTCGAGTGGCGAGAGCCAGATCGCGATACTCCTCCACGCAAAGACAATCCATCCCCGTGACCAAGGCGTTATCGTGGTTCCCCCGCACAGCGTGAATGACGCTCCGGCGAAGCCAAGAGAGACAAGCCTTGGGGTCGGGGCCAAAATCGACCGCATCGCCCAGGAAGAGGATAGCCTCTGGCTTTCGCTCCGCGGTCTGCATAGCCAAAAGAGCCTCCCAGTTGGCATGTAGATCAGAGAAGACAAGAACCCTCATCTCTATAACCCTGCCGCATCCAGGACCGCAGGCACATACTTCTCCCAACCCAAAGCCATAATATGCACCCCTTGACAGAGGCCCTTCATCTCCCTAATCAGCCAGCCGGCTATCTCTACGCTCGTCGGCCCTTGCAACCTGGATGTGGTCACTCCTTGGCTTCCACCACCTCATAGGGCTGAGTGGAAAGGATAGTGGTTATCGCCTCTCTTATATCAGGATCGTCATCGACTACCAATATCTTGGGTTGCCGCTCTCATCCCCTCCCATCTAGCCAGGATGCTAGGCTATCGGCCTGGGTAGAAGCCCCGCCCTCTCAGCGATGACGGGAACAACCTCCTCCCAGGCTACAGCCATGATATGGATCCCGTGAACGCCGGGGATTTCCCTTATCTGCTCGATGATCTCCAGGGCGATCTCTACCCCTTCCTCCTTGGCATCCTTAGCGTTCTCCATCCTGACGACCAACTCATCAGGGACCATTAAACCGGAGACGTAATCCCGCATATAGCGAGCCATACCGACCGACTTTATGGGTATGAGCCCGGCCAGGATATGGACCTTCTGGTCTAGCCCCTTATCTCGCACCATCTCCATCCACTTGGCGAACCGCTTCACCTCGAAGACCGCCTGGGTTTGAATGAAGTCTGCCCCGGCCTTAACCTTCTTGGCCAAGCGCACCACCCTGAATTCGAAAGGGTCGGCGTAGGGGTTGGCGGCGCCGCCGATGAAGAGGGGCACCCCTCCCGATATCTTGTCCCCGCTCATGAATTGGGCCTCGTCTCGCATCTTTCTTACCACTTCGATCAACTGAATGGAGTCCAAGTCGTGGACGTTCTTCGAGCCAGGGTGGTTGCCGAACTTCTGATGGTCGCCGGTGAGGCAAAGGAGGTTCCGTATGCCCAAGGCCACCGCACCCAAGATATCGCTCTGAATGGCGATCCTATTCCTATCCCGGCAGGTCATCTGCATCACCGGGTCCAGCCCTTCTTGCTTCACCAAGGCACAAGCCGCCACGCTGGACATGCGGACTATTGCGGTCTGGTTATCGGTGATGTTCACCGCATCGCAACAGGGCTTCAAAAGTTCAGCCTTTCGCCGAACGAACTCCGTGCTAGTACCTTTAGGAGGCCCTAGTTCCGCGGTCAGGGCGAAGTGGCCCTCCTCAAGGACCCGCTCCAGATTGCTACCGCTTTTCATACCACCACCCCCTAACACCGGAAGAAGATCACCCCCTCGAGTCCTTGGGGATGACGAAGGTGAACCTGCTACCCGATTGGCCCTCCGCGTAGGGCGACTGGGCCCAGATCTTCCCTCGATGGGCTTCCACGATCCTCTTGGCTATAGATAAGCCCAAGCCCGTTCCCACTCCCCCCACGCTTCTGCCCCGGTAGAAGTCCACGAATATGCGGGGCATATACTGGGGTCGATGCCTACCCCGGTATCGGTTACCGTTACCCGGACCCCGCTCCACAAGAGGGCAAGATCAACACCTCTACTCTTCGAACTGCAAATCTTCTCTGATGATCCTTCGTGGGCCGCCGTCGCGGCTTGTGGACCAATCTCTAGGAGGGATTATCTCCTCCAAGAGTTCCAATTCCCCTCTCGCCTGCAACCGATCGTAGATGAGTTGCCAGGCGCAATCAGTCTGGGGGTCGACCTCACATTTCCCGCCCTGGGAACCGCCACAGGGGCCGTTGAGCAGGCTCTTGGCACAGCGGGCGATGGGGCAGATCCCGGCTGTCCTATCCAGGATGCAGTTTCCGCAAGCGGCGCACCGCTCGGCCCAAACCCCCTGTTTTTCAGTCAGGCCCAAAAACGAGGTGTTGAGTCCCGGCACTACACGAACGTTAGGGAACCGCTCAGCGATAGCCTGGACCCCGATTCCACAACCCAAAGAGAGCACCAGGTCATGAGCCT
>CAZERB010000040.1:6419-7879 GCA_964514645.1 uncultured Anaerolineales bacterium | reverse complement strand
CCGGGCCAGAAGTAGAGAGGATCAGCCCCAGGATAGTCAGAGCCGAGAACAGTGCCCTTTTCATCTTGCGCCTCCTTCTCAGATAAGGCTCTCTTGTCTAGTAGACGGCGAAGGGGGTATAATGGTTCCGCAAGAAGCCTGAGAGGCGAAGCGCGTTTTCGCTAGACTTTAGGCGATCGATGTGGGACAAGGCGGTTATCACTATGCAGGGTGCTGAACGGAATGTAGTAACGGGGGCATTCAGCTACACAGGCAAGTATATAACTCAGCGACTTCTCTCTATGGGGAAGGAGGTCAGAACTCTGACCAGGCACCCCGATCCTGAAAGTCCCTTCGGTGACCAGGTGGTTGCTTTCCCTTTTAACTTCGACAGGCCGAGCGACCTGATAGAGAGCTTACGAGGGGCAACAACCTTCTACAACACCTACTGGATTCGCTTCCCCTACGGAGAGTCTACCTTTGATAAAGCAGTCGAAAACACGAAAGCGCTCATTAAGGCAGCCGAAGAGGCTGGGGTGCAGAGATTCGTGCACATCAGCATCACGAACGCTTCTGAGGATTCATCCCTTCCCTACTTCAGAGGCAAGGGGCTCATAGAGAAGGCCATCATCCAATCACGACTGTCGTACGCCATCATCCGGCCGAGTGTAATCTTTGGGGCTGAGGGCATTTTGATCAACAACATCGCCTGGCTCCTCAGGAAGTTTCCGATATTCGCCGTCTTCGGCTCAGGAGAGTACCGACTTCAACCGGTCTTCGTGGAGGACGTGGCCGAGATAGCCGTCGATGCGGCACGTGAGGATGGCAACATGGTTATTGACGCAGTGGCCCCTGACATCTATACATTTGACGAACTGGTTCGATTGATTGCCAGCAAGATCCATAGCAAGGCCAGAATCGTCCATCTTAGGCCGGGACATGCGTTTTTCCTTTCCAGATTGGTTGGCTACATGGTCGGGGATGTGGTGCTCACCAGGGACGAGGTCGAAGGGCTAATGGCCGATCTCCTCGTGTCCGGGGGCCCGCCCACGGGAAAGACCCGCTTGAGCGATTGGCTGGAACAGAATGCAGGTATAGTCGGGACCCAGTATTTTCCCTCTGGGTTGAAGCGGTACTACCCGCGATAATGCCGGGGTGGGCCTCGCAGGTCGCCTTCTCACCCAGGGAGAAGGTGGTGTCAGGAGTTAACTCCTGAGAACCAATAACCCCTATCCTTCTGGGTCGTATCCTCTCTCGAATTCTCACCCTTTTCCTCACAGATTCTTCACTTGTACCATCTTGAAGCGTGTGTTAGGCATCCGAAGGATTATCTTCTTCCACATACTCGGTTGGTGGACATCCTTGCTATCTGTGTCCTGCTCCTGGGTGGAGTCGGCGGCTCTGATGATGGTGCGGGCGTTCGAATCCCGGGGGGAGCACTTCCTACATGTACCCTCGATCTGGTGTTTACCTGAGCCCGC
>CAZERB010000040.1:0-6319 GCA_964514645.1 uncultured Anaerolineales bacterium | reverse complement strand
GTTGTCTAGATGCCGGTTCTTCGGTCCCGGTTTTGCGGTCGAGGCATGACCGCCGTACCCCGATTCTTCATGAGTCGGGGACAACATGAGATGGGCGGTCCAGGAGGCCGCACATTTTCGGGAAGCGGATCATTCAGGTGGAAAGTCAGGAAGGTCAAGCGATCGGATCCCGAGTTCTTTCCCTTTAGGGTTGCGTCAGGGCTAGTCTCTTGACGGCGGTTCTCTTGCGCTACCCAATCGATTGGGCGATCTCTTCGGCGATCTGGTCTGCCATCCTTTGTGGCGATTCTGTTGCTATCTTGTTGCAGTGCTGCTTCCGACGCCCGACCTACCTCTCTTCGGTTCCCCGTTCCCTCAACCGGCGGCGACTGACCTTACACTCGGTGGCCGACTCGCGATAGCTGCGCCGGGGGCGACCACCATGATGCACTCGTCCCTGATCCTCTCCCGGGGGATCTCCGGCTCACGGCAAGCCACACTATCCTACCCCGTTGGCCCGTGGACCGTCACGCTCCAGCACAGGCTGCGACGTGCGAGGGCAGACGTTTCCAACGGCCAATGTGGTTGCGAGGGCATCCACTCCAGAGAGAGGCGAACCCAGGAACCGATTGGTTAGCACGGTCTTAGTACCACTATCCTATTGACATGGATCGTATCAAGCACTATCATGTAGATAAAATCGATAAAATAGTGAATCACGTCGCGCGATAAGGGCAAACCCATCGAAAGATGGGGACGCAAAGCCATGGGTCCAACGTCTCCTCGGGGGCTATGATGGCCAGGTTGCCGAAAGCGATGATTCCTTTGGTGCCTGCTTTCATCAAACCTGGTGAGGCAGGTTTCTTTTTGGGCGCTCTCGGCGACAGGGAAGGACCCGATACATCAGGACAGATGCCCTGCCGCTGAGGGTGCTTTAACGTCCTAGGGCCTTGGCATGGGTAGAGAGATATGGGGTGGTAGGGATATGCCTGCGAGAGGAAGGATCAGGTGAAGAAGCGGGGTGAGGGACTTCTGAACGCCAAAGAGGCTGCTCGCCACCTGGGGATCAGCCTCCCTACCCTGGCTAGGATAGAGAAAAGGGGCGACTTGTCGCCCTACCGCACACCAGGAGGACACCGCAGGTACAGCATCGAGATGTTAGAGGAGTATCTGGAGAATAGCCGGTGCAACCGATCACGCTGACGGAGAAAAGTCGACGAGGGGCTCGAGGAGTGAACTGCGTGCAGCATCCGGCTCCCATCGCTTTGGAAGAGGTCGATATCTATCTCACCAAGCCGCTCGATCTCTCGGCCCTGGTGGTGCAAGTGAGTACCCTTTTCGAGGAGGAGCGTCGGGATGGCTGAAGAGACCGTCACTCGTAAGCGGCTGGGGGAGATGTTCATCCAGGCGAAACTGCTCACCCCTGAGGAGTTAGAGCGGGCCCTGGAATTGCAGAGAAACGTGAACAAAAGGCTGGGCGACATCCTGGTCGAACAGGGGATGGTGAGCCCGGAGAACCTAGCCATGACCCTCAGCCTTCATCTGAATCTACCCCTCATCGACCTGAAGAGGCACACGGTACAGCCTGATGCTCTGCGCTTGATACCAGAAGAGATGGCGAGAAAACACAACCTGATACCGTTGGACATCATCGACGGCGCTCTCGGGGTGGTGATGGATGATCCGGCGGATATCCAAGTGATCGAGGAACTCACGGCTAGATCGGGAATGCCCGTCAGACGCATGGTGGGCGTTGGGCCCGATATCGAGGCAGCCATCGACCTCTACTACAAGACCAAAGGCGAGATCGAAGAACGGATCACGGAGATAGCGCCTCCACCTTTGATAGGAGAGGTTGAGGAGGAGCGCCTTTCCGCCGAGGCTATCGCTCAAGCCCCGGTCGTGCGCGCTGTGGACCTGATGCTCGAGCAAGCCGTAAAAGATCACGCCTCGGACATCCATCTGGAGCCGGAGGAGGATAGCCTCAGGGTGCGATATCGCATCGATGGCATCCTACACGATGGGCTCTCTCTGCCCAAGAGCGCCCATGCGCCCCTAATATCTCGCATCAAGATCATGGCGGGCATGAACATAGCCGAGCGGCGGCGACCGCAAGACGGCCAGTTCGATGCCAAGATAAGGGGGGAGGAGATCTTCTTCCGCGTGGCCACTAGCGATACGGCGTGGGGAGAGATGGCAGTGCTTCGCGTCCTTGACAGATCCATCGCTCTTCTCGAGTTGTCGGAACTGGGGTTCCAGCCGGCCTCTCTCGATACCTATCGTCGCATGTTGCAGTCGCCCTTCGGTATGATCCTAGTCAGCGGTCCCACTGGTTCCGGCAAGACGACAACTCTTTACGCCTCAATCAATCAGCTGAATTGTCAGGAACTTAACATCATGACCATCGAGGACCCCGTCGAGTACAACGTCCGGGGCATCAATCAGATTCAGGTTAACCGGTTGGCCGGCATAAACTTCGCCACCGGTCTACGAGCCATCGTCCGGCTGGATCCCGATGTCATCCTGGTAGGGGAGATCCGGGACTCAGAGACTGCAGAAACCGCAGTTAACGCTGCTCTTACCGGGCCCTTGGTGTTCTCCTCCGTCCACTCCAACGATGCGGTGGGGGCCCTCTTCAGGTTGCTGGACCTGGGCGTGGAGCCCTTTCTATTGGTGTCAGCAGTGATTGGTGTGGTGGCGCAGAGGCTGGTGCGTTGTGTTTGTTCCCGTTGTCGCGCCCTTGCTCCCCCTCCGCCGGAGGAGCAATTCGCCTACGAGAAGGAGATGGGTGAAACCGCACCTGAATTGTATTATGGAGAGGGGTGCAACTTCTGCGCTGGGACGGGGTACCGTGGTCGGACGGGCGTTTTCGAGGTTCTGGCCATGCGCGAGGAGATCAGACGCCTCTTGCTGAAGGGAGCGAGCGCAAGCGAAGTGAAAGCCCAGGCCCTAAAGGAGGGGATAATCCCCATGTGGCGAGACGGGATGATGAAGGTGAAAGAGGGCATCACCACGCCCTACGAGGTGATACGTAATGTCTACACCCTTAGTTGACCCCCCTCGAACTAGGAGTTGAGTCATGCCCCATAGATACGTGGCCTACACGTCAACCGGAGAAGAGGTAACGGGTCTGCTTGATGTGGCTACGGAGGAGGCCGCAGAGAGGATCCTCTGGGACTCGGACCTGACTATCATCAGCCTACAGGAAGCCGGAAGAAGGGCCAGTTTGGCGGAGTTGATGCCCACTTATTTCGGGCCCAGGCCGAAAGAGGTGATCCTCTTCTCGCGGCAATTGGCCACTTTGGTGGAGTCCGGGATCGCCCTCTTGCCGGCTTTGCAGCTTCTGAGTGAACAGGTCACCAGCAAACCGTTCAAGAGGGTAATTGAGGAAGTCGTGGAGGACATACAGAAGGGCGTCTCCCTCACTGAAGCCTTGCAGAAGCACCGATATGTCTTTTCCCCCCTCTACTGTCGCATGATGGAAGTGGGGGAGCGGACTGGAAATGTCGAGTTGATCCTGCGGCGGTTGGCGACCTATATGGAAAGGGAGCAGGCGGTGGTAAGCAGAATGCGTGGCGCCCTGGCTTACCCGGCTTTTATCTTGCTTCTGGCCATCGGGGTGGTAGCCATAATCATCACTTTCACCTTGCCCCCCATGATGGGGTTATTCTCGGAGTTTGGCGCCCAGTTGCCTTGGACCACGAGGCTGCTAATGGCTGTTACTGAATTTGCAACCACTTACAGCCTCCACATGCTGGCAGGCGGAGTGGCTGTTGCGATCATCACCAGTTGGTATGTCTCACTTCCTATAGGTCGTCGTCACCGCGACTTGCTACTTCTCAAGATACCTCTCATCGGCAAGATCAATATCCAAGGCAACGTGTCGAGGTTCAGCCGAACGATGTCCACTCTCTTGCGCGCGGGGTTACCCTTGCCCGAGATCATGGAGTTGACGTTGCAGACGATAGGAAATGTGGTCATCCGTGATGCTGTTGAGACCATACGCGCGGAGAGTCTCCAGGGGCGGGGGTTGTCTGAGCCCTTGGCTGCAAACGAACTCTTTCCCAAAATGCTCTCTCAGATGGTGAGAGTGGGGGAAGAAACAGGCACCTTGGACTCGCATCTGGAGACGTTGGCCGATTTCTACGAGGAGGAGGTGGAGAGAGCGGTCAACACTTTGACGTCCATGATGGAGCCTGCCTTGACCCTGTTCGTGGGCTTGATCGTGGGGTTTGTCGCCGTCTCGGTGATCATGCCCATGTACTCTCTTCTGGGTTCCATCAACCCTTAGAGAGTCAACATCTGGGATGAGGTTTCGTGGATCACCTTTGGATGACTAAAACGAGAAGAAGAGAGATGCGCTGGAAAGGTCGTGGGTCTGGGGAGAGTGATGAGAGACGAGATGGGTTGTGGTTTTCAAACGGTGGTGAGGCTGATCGTCCTTTATGCGACCGAGGTTGTGGTCTTGACCGCGCTTCACAGATTCCTTTCTCCGGCTTGGTTCCGTCGGTTCTTCATTCCCGTAATCATAGCCGTGATAGCCATTGGCTGGTTGGTAATCTCGGTACAGATGAGGAGAAAGACAGGGAGCAGGTAGCACATGTCAAGGGTGTCAGCGATGGGTAGGAGAGAGGGACTCAGTCTCTGGTCCGGTGAGACGGGGCAGAGCCTGGTCGAGGAGTTGGTGGCCGTGGCCATCGTTTCCCTCGGCCTGGTGATCCTCATCGCTGCCCTCTCCACGGGAAGCATGGGGGTAAGAACGACCAACGACCGAGTGACGGCCGAGAATCTGGCTCGTTCTCAGTTGGAACTGATCAAGGATACGGCTTACAGTCCAGACCCGACCGCCTACCCTACCGTCACTCCCGTACAAGGATACGCCGTCACTGTGGAGGTCGAGGTGCCTTACATTGGGTTGCAGGTAGTCACTGTCACTGTCTCTCTATCAGGGAGTGGAGAGGATCTCTTGCAACTAGAGGGCTACAAGGTAGATCGATGATGGGGAAAAGGAAAGACTCGCCGTTTCGAAGGACAACTTTGGTCAATCCAAGCCCGGCTGGGCAGTCTCTTCGGCGACTAGTCACCGAAGAGAGGGGCATGACCCTGATGGAGATGCTTGTTAGCGCCTTTCTCATGTCTCTGCTCCTCGGTCTCTTGGGAACAGCCTTCTATCAATTCTTCACCGCCACCAGGGGAGGCAACGACACTTTGACGGCCCTGCACGACCTAGAGAATGCAGGGGTCTGGCTGAGTCGCGACGCCAGCGAGGCTCAATCCTTTACCCCAGAGTCGAGCCCGGTCTATGGCACTTTCGACTGCGGGGATTATTCCACGGTCCGATATGGTTATTCCTACGACTCAGGCAACACTGCCTTGGTGCGGGAGAAACTCGTGGATGGAGGGGTCGAGTCGACGCTGGTGGTAGCCAGACATATTGCCCAACAGAGTGATGTGGGGTTCTCCGTGGCTGGCAGCCTGGTGACGATAACCCTGACCTCCACCAGCGGCAGGATATCACGGACCACGACTCTTGAGATCAGCATGAGGACGGACTAGGAGGGCTGACCTTGCCAAGTTCAAGGACCGGCAGGAAGTTGTTGAGGGGTGAGGAGGGGCGATCCCTGCCCTTTGCCCTTATGGTGGTGGCCGTCGGAGCGTTGCTTGTGGGCCCTTTCCTCGCCCACGTGAGCACCAGCCTGCTGGGCTCTCGGGCTATGCAGGGAGGCATGAACAAGCAATACGCTTGCGACGCAGGGGTCGAGTTCGGCATCTGGAAACTGGTGAACGATTCGAGTTTTAGGTCCCAGGTTGACTCGACGCCGGGGACTCCGGTCCCCCTGAGCCCCATCACCGTGAACCAGTTCACCACCGCCATCACCGTCACAGCGCTCTCGACTAGTGGCTGGAGCACCCTTACCGATGCCCTCGCCAATGTCGGGGCTGGAGGGGCGCTGGCATACACTGGCGGCGACTACATCTACGCCTTGCGAGGGAATACCTCAAATACTTTCTGGCGATACAGCATCTCGGGGAACATTTGGACAACTCGGACCAACACCCCCAACAATGTCCGGGCCGGGGGGGCACTGGTGTACACTGGTGGCGACTACATCTACGCTTTGCGAGGGAACTCAAATACTTTCTGGCGATACAGCATCTCGGGGAACATTTGGCTGGCTCGGACCAACACCCTCAACAATGTCGGGCCTGGAGGGGCGCTGGCCTACACTGGTCCCAACTACTCCAACTTCATCTACGCCTTGCGAGGGAATAACCAAACTACTTCCTGGCGATACAGCATCTCGGGGAACAGTTGGGCAACTCGGACCAGCACCCCCGC
>CAZERB010000039.1:0-8072 GCA_964514645.1 uncultured Anaerolineales bacterium | reverse complement strand
CGATGAACCCTCGCTCTAAGGCGAGGCTTATCTTTCTCCCCAGTTAGAAACCCTTCGCCCCCTACAAGCGGGCCTAGAGAAAAGCCGAAAAGCGTATCAAAGGGTCCTCAGCATCAATTGCCATGCGGCCCAAGCCCTAACAGAAACTCTCCAAACTATGGCGGCGGTGAACACCTTTGGCGCTAAAAGGCAGGGAGCCGAACCCTCGCGAGGGCTCGGCTCCTCCTGCAGAAGCGGCAAACAGATCTGCCTCCCATCTTCCGCCTTGGAAAAGATATCACAGATGGATTGCTGGGTCAACCCTGACCTTGGTACTAATCTATGGCCTCGGCCCGGAACCTGTTAAGGGGTCCTCAGGCTTCCTGTTTCATGCGCGGGGTCAATTCCGTGGTCAGCCTCTCAAAGAAACTATTAGGAGGCAGATCAGGGCTCACCCCGTAGGCGAAGTCCACTATCTGCGCCCTTAGTTGCAAACCCACGGCCTCGATAGCGATGGTCTTTCCCCTCTCCACCAAGACCGCCTCTCCCCGATCCTTCATCTTCTCTCGCAGCGCCTCATCTCCATAGGCGTGCTCGCTCATCAGCACCTTGGTGACCGTTTGCACATTGTCGGGGTCGGTCTTGTCGAAGAGCCAAACCTCGAAAGCGGTGACCTTATCCGGAGCCCCTTCGCCTATCACCTCAGAGAAGCCCACCCCACAGGCTCCATAGAACTCGCCAGCAGGGGTCTCGATGTTAAAAGAGGTATCGTAGCCATCATCCCCCAAGGTATAGGTGGTCACGAACTGCCCTAGAGGGGCTTCCTCTGGCACCTCCCAGCTTATCAACTCCTCTTTAGGCACGGGACGCAGAGGAGCCTCCTCTCGCCGTTCCCTCCAACGGGCCAGCGCTACCCCTCCACCAACTACCACTAGGGCCACAAGGAGGAAGAGAATCAAGACTATGCCCAGAGAGCGGATGATAGAAGGGCCACGGGCTACTGGCGCGGGCGTGGGAGTAGCCTCCGGCAGAGCCCCGGGCAGGGTTGCTCCCACTGCCCCAGCGAGATCCCGCAGCCTTTGTGCCGTTGGAAGATCGCCATCTTCCTCCGCGCGCGCGATGAGAGAAGAGATGATCTCCCCCACCTCGCTCTCCTCGAAGCCTTGCAGTCGTTGTCGAGCCGCCTCATCGTCCTGATTCAGGTTATAGGAGTCGGCGACCATCAAGATCCAAGCCTCCTTATGGCTAAGGCCGAGGTCTTGGGGGTCCGTATCGTAATATTGCACCGGCCAGAGGCCCCAACCGATGGCTAACCAGCCAATAGCCAACCCGACGAGAAAGATAACCACCCCCTTGATGAGATTCGCCCTTCCAATGCGCTTAATATTCTCCATCTCTCAGTCCTCCTTCCCTGACAATGACTATCTCTACAGGATCCTGGAGGAGAGAAGCGTCGGTTCCTTGGAGGCTCTGCTGAGCACCTCCACCCCCTCCTCTCGAATAACAACCATATCCTCGATGCGGACGCCTCCCCAATCAGAGATATAGATGCCCGGTTCCACCGTGAGGATCATCCCCGGTTGGAGTTCCTCCTCCGATGTTTGGGTCGCTCTAGGTTTCTCATGGACGGCTAGACCGACGCCATGACCCAGGCCGTGGCCGAAATATTCCCCGTAGCCTGCCTGCTCGATCACCTGCCGAGCCAAACCGTCGGCCTCCTTACCTTTCATCCCTGCCCGAATACCCTCTAGAGCATTCTCTTGCGCCCTTCTCACCAGAGCGTAGATCTCTTGAAATTTGGCGTCAGGCTCACCGAGATAGATAGTGCGCGTCAGATCAGAATGGTAACCTTCCACCTGGGCACCCATGTCTATCACTATCGGCTCGCCCTCCCTAAGAGTCCGCTCCGTGGTCGCAGCATGGGGCAAGGCTCCGTTGGGCCCGCCGGCTATTATGAGGTCGAAGGCTATCTTCTCCGCCCCCCCTTGCCGCATGTAGACCTCTGCCTCCCAAGCCACCTCCCGCTCGGTGAGACCTGGTCGGATATATTCACAGAGGTACGCATAGGTCTCGTCAGCCAGAGCCACTGCCTTTCTTATGGCCTCGATCTCGTCCGGCTCTTTGACAGCCCGTATCTCCTCTACCAAACCGCTCGTGGCCACCAACTCGGCCGATACGCTCGCCCACTTTTGGTATCGAGCGAAGGTCAGATGCTCGGCCTCGAACCCCACCCGCTTCGCTCCCACCTCTCCTAAGAGACATTGGAGCGCCTTGACTGTCCCTTCATCGCCCCTCTCGGCCTTGAAGAGCCGAAATTCAGGGGCTTCTCTCTCCGCCTGCTCCAAATAGATGAAACTGGTCATCAAGATAGAGCCATCTTCCGTTATGAGCAGCGCGCCCGCTATCTCATCGGGCTGCACCGATGGTCCGAAGCCGCTCAAATAGAGGCTATTCTGAGGCTGGGTTATGAGGATGCTATCCAGACCTTGCTCCTTCACCATCCGGCGCAACTTCTCTACCCTGGCCTTTCTATTCATCCCTCCTCCGCCTCGCCTTCACGGGCCAAAGGGTGGGAGTGCATATAGACCTCCCGCGCCCTCCTCTGGCTCACATGAGTATAAACCTGAGTACTCGATAGGCTCACATGGCCCAAGAGTTCCTGCACCACCCTTAAGTCCGCCCCCCCGCCCAACATATGGGTGGCGAAGGTATGGCGGAAGAGGTGGGGAGTCACCCACTTCAAGCCCGCTTTCCTCGCACAACGATCTAGCATGGACTGCACACCGCGGACCGATAGGCGCTCTCCAGAGCGATTGAGAAGGAGAGCGCTCGTTCGTCTTCCCTTCAACAATCTCGGACGTCCCTCTTTGAGATAGAGGTCCAAAACATCCCGCGCCGGCCGCCCCAGAAGCACAATCCGATCCTTGCCCCCTTTCCCTCGAACCATCATCTCGCCCCTGGCGATCTTCCCCGTACCCACATCTAACCCTGTCAACTCGCTAATCCTCATGCCAGTGGCGTACAAGATCTCGAGGATAGCCCGATTCCTCTGCCCCAGAGGCTGAGAGGTATCTGGGGCCTGCATGATAGCCCCTATCTCTTCTGGCTTCAGGTAGCGGGGGAGACGTTGGGGCACCTTGGGAGCGGAAATGGCTTTGATGGGGTTCGATTCCACGATTTTTTGGCCCAACAAATATCTGAAAAAAGAGCGTAACTCCGATATCCGCCGTCTTATGCTGGTCTTGGCGTAACCCTTGGCCCTGAGCCAAAGGAGGTAGCGGGTCAGAACTTGGCGATCTATCTCTTGAAGGGAACAAACCCCCTCCCCCTTCAGAAAACGGAGAAACTCGCCCACCTCCCGGCGGTAGTTCCGAGCCGTGTAGGGAGAAGCGTTGCGCTCGACCAAAAGATAGGTGATGAACTGATCTAGATTCTTTTCCACCGTCCCTACCTGCGACCGTTTCGCCTAGGAGAGGGTCTGCGGCCCCGTTGGTTCCAGGGCCTCGATCTGGGCGTCCGTCTACTCTTGGCTATGCGATAACCTCCCCCTTTTCTCCTCACTCCCTATCCCTCACTTCTTCTCTTATGGCTTCAAACTCAGAGGCTTTCGCCTCTTCCCTGGGCAGTTGAGTCCCACACTCGATGCACTGGGCAAGTCTCCGCGAGGCGATGGTCAAGAGACCTCCACACTGGGGACAGGGCTGCGGAAGAGGTCTCCGTCCCACAGTGAAATCGCATTCCGGATAGTTGGCACAGCCGTAGAAACGCCGCCCCTTCCTAGATCGCCTCTCTACCAGCTCTCCTCCACAACGGGGGCACGAGACCCCGATCTTTGCCAGGTATGGTTTCGTGTTCTTACAGTTGGGGTAGTTGCTGCAGGCTATGAATTTCCCATACCGGCCAAATTTGAAGACCATAGGGCTGCCGCATTCCTCGCAGAGTTCGCCTGTAGGCTCATCTTCGACCTTTTCCATCTCCTCTTCAGCCCGTTTTAACGCTTTTTCAAAGGGTTGATAAAATTTCCAGAGGACGGGAACCCTCTCTTTCTCCCCGGAGGCTATGAGGTCGAGTTCCTCTTCCATCTGGGCGGTAAAGCCCACATCCATAATCTCCGGGAAATGCTTTATCAAGAGATCGCAGACCAGGGTGCCCAATTCTGTGGGCTGCAGCTGTCTATCCACCCGCTCCACATACCCCCGGGCCTGGATGGTAGAGATGATAGGGGCGTAGGTGCTGGGCCGGCCGATCCCATACTCCTCCAGCGCCTTCACCAAGGTGGCTTCATTATACCGCGGCGGTGGCTTGGTGAAATGCTGCTCTGGAATGAGGCGAAGGCAATCTAGAGGCTCCCCCTCACTCAACTCGGGCAAAGGCTCCTCGTCCTCCCTCTGGATCTCATAGACCGTTAGGAAACCGGGAAACCTGAGCACAGAGCTCCCGGCTCGGAAGAGATAACTTTCGCCGGCTTTCACATCCACGGTGGTCACCTCGAAAAGCGCAGGCGCCATCTGGCTAGCCAAAAACCGCTTCCATATCAAATCATACAACCTATATTGGTCGCGGGTCAAGAACCCCTTGATAGCCTCTGGCTCCCGGCGCACTGAGGTGGGCCGGATCGCCTCGTGGGCCTCTTGGGCCCTCTTGGCCCTCGTCTTGTAGCGGGGCATGTAAGGGGGGAGAAAGTGCGGGCCAAACTTTTGGCTTATATAACCCCTCGCCTCTGCCTGAGCCGCAGCGGCCACGTTCACTGAGTCGGTGCGCATATAGGTGATAAGCCCTACCGAGCCTCGAGCGCCCAGGCTCACCCCCTCGTATAGTTGCTGGGCCACCTGCATGGTGCGCCTGGCGGAGAAGCGGAGACGGAAGAAAGCATCTTGCTGCAAGCTGCTGGTGATAAAGGGAGGGAATGGTCTCCGCTGTTTCTCCTCCCTCTTCACCCGCTCTACGATATATGGAGCCCCCTCCAACTCCTTCAGGATTAGTTGAACTTCATCTTGGCTTTCAAGTCTGGCTTTCTCTCCTCGCACCCGTTCGAGTTTGGCTCTAAATGAGTCTCGAGGCTCCTGCCCCCGCGTCTCCTCCTTGGCTAATTCGGCCTCTATGCTCCAGAACTCTTGAGGGACGAAGGCTTCGATCTCCCGCTCTCGCTCTACGACGAGGCGCAAGGCAACCGATTGCACTCGGCCTGCCGACAGCCCCCATCTCACCTTCTGCCAAAGGAGAGGGCCGATCTTATACCCCACCAAACGGTCTAGGATGCGCCTCGCCTGCTGGGCCTCGACCAACCGCATGTCTATCCCCCTTGGGTGGGAAAAGGCCTCGGCTACCGCCTGCTTGGTGACCTCGTGGAAAGCCACGCGATGCACGGGAACCCCTATCCTGGCCGCCTCGATGAGATGCCAGGCGATCGCCTCCCCTTCCCGGTCGGGATCGGTGGCTAAATAGACTTCAGCCGCCCCTTGGGCGGCCTCCTGCAACTCCTTGACTATTTGGCGCTTCTCGCGAGGGACACGATAGCTGGGGGCGAAATCGTTCTCCACATCCACGCTAAGCCTCGACTTGAGGAGATCCCTCACATGCCCCACCGAAGCCTTGACCTCGAAACCCTGGCCCAGGAACCTCCTCATGGTCCGCGCCTTAGCCGGCGATTCAACTATCACCAATTTACCATCGCCCTTGGACGCCGATGCCCGTTTCTGCCTCCCTTTGGGCTTTGCAATGCTCTTAGGTTTAGGAAGCAAGGCGTGGGCCGGGGTCGATCCCATCCTGAATATCTTGTTCCCGCAGGTGGGACAAACCCCCCTAGTCCCCGGCTGTCCCTTCCTGGTGTAGGCAGGCTGGGGGTCTTTCACCTCTCGTTTAGCCCTACACTTGACGCAGTAGGCTTCCACTATAGGAGCTCTTCCCTCCCCTTCCTCTGAAGTTCGGTTACCAAGGCCTTAACATCTTCTGTCCGTTCCCGAGAACAGATCAAGATGGCGTCCTCGGTATCGACGATGACTAGATCTTCCACCCCTATGGTGGCCACCAACCGCTTAGGGCTGACAACTAGGGTGCCCTTGGTATCGAGCCCCATATGATCTCCCACAACCACATTACCCTCGCCATCAGCGGGGAGGAGTTCGATGAGGCTGGCCCAACTCCCCACATCGCTCCAGCCGAAACTGCTAGGGAGAACTGCTACCTTGACCGCCTTCTCCATGATACCGTAATCTATCGTCTCCGGTTTCACCGACTCCCAGACGCTCTCCAGAACCTGAGACTCTTCGGCACTCCCCAGAGCCTCTCTTATCTCCAACAACTGAGCGTACAGTTTGGGCATGAGCCGTTCTATCTCGCTCAGAATGGTATCCACCCTCCAGATGAGGATACCAGAATTCCAGAAGTAATCGCCGGATCGCAAGAAAGCCTCGGCTGTGCCCAGGGCTGGCTTCTCGGTGAACCGCTTCACCTTGTAGACCTCATGGCCGGAGATGGACTCCAGATACTCGTCGGTCTGGATATAGCCGTACCCGGTCTCCGGGCCGCGAGGCTGAATGCCTAAGGTGACCAGGTAACCCCCCTCCGCCACCTTGGTCGCGGCCTGAAGGACACAGCGAAACTTATCCTCTTGAGTGATGACGTGATCGGCGGGGAGACAGATCATCACCTCCTTGGGGTGAGAGCGAGCCAGGTGGATGGCAGCCAGCCCTATGGCCGGTGCCGAACCCCGGCCTGCTGGCTCGGCGATGACGTTTTTCTCCGGCAGATCAGGGAGCTGTTCCCGAACCAGGGAGAGATAAGAACCACCGGTGACTACGAGGACGTTCTGAGAGGGGACGAGAGGCAAGATGCGATCATAGGTGGCCTGCAACATCGTCCTCCCCGAGACCAAATCCAAGAGTTGTTTGGGGCTATCCTTTCGGCTGCGAGGCCAGAGACGGGTCCCCGCCCCTCCAGCCAGCATCACGGCGTACATCCTTGCCTCAATCGACAAGATATCTAACTTTTGCTTCCCGGGCCAGGACGTAGTTCATCCCACCCACTTGGCGCACTAACCCCTTCAGTTCCATCAGGGCTAGAGTGCTCGTCACCTGGGCGATGGGCAAACCGCTCTTGCGACCTATCTCATCCACATGCATCGGCTCTTGGGAGATGTGGCTAAGGATCATAGATTCGGTCTCATTCTCGGGGAGGATCTCTTGCACCTCTCGGTGCTCTTCGATCATGGTTAAGTTCAACTCCTCCATTATGTCCTCCACGGAGAGGATCAGTTTCGCCCCCCCTTCTTGGATGAGCCTGTTTGTGCCCTGGCTTTTTCTGGCCATGATATTCCCCGGCACGGCAAAGAGTTCCCGCCCCTGCTCTAGGGTGTAGTCAGCGGTGATGAGGGCCCCGCTCCGCTCGCCAGCCTCCACGATCACCGTGCCCAAGGCTAGACCGCTTATGATCCGGTTGCGAGGCGGGAAATTTCCCCCTTCAGGAGGCGTACCTAGAGGATACTCGGTGACCAAGGCCCCCTCTTCTATGATAACCTGGGCCAGTTTAGTATGTTGGGCGGGGTAGATGATGTCTATGCCACACCCCAGGACGGCTATGGTCCGGCCCCCCGCTTCCAAGGCGGCGCGGTGGGCCAAAGAATCAATCCCCTGCGCCAGGCCGCTTATCACCGTGATCCCGTTTCGAGCCAGATCTCCGGCTATTTGGTCCACTACCTGTCTACCGTAGTGGCTGGGGTTCCGAGTCCCCACTACCGCCACCGCCCATTCATCTCTCGGAAGGATCTCTCCCTTCACGTAAAGAAGGGGTGGCGGGTTGTGGATATGACGGAGCCGTGGGGGGTAGTTTTCATCTTCCCAAATGATAGCCTTCGCTCCAGCCTGGGCCACCTTGGTCTCCTCCTCCTCAAGGGAGATCTCCTTGCGAGTAGAAATAAGGCTCTCCAGAGAGCGTCTATCTAGCCCTGCTTCACTCAACTCTCGGGGGTCGGCCTGCCAAGCGCTCTTGAGATCGCCGAAACGCTCCAGAAGTGACCTCAAACGTGCTGGCCCGATGCCCGGAACCAAATTGAAGCCAATCCAGTACTTCAGATCTGTCACACTACCACCCACAAA